>CAZJEJ010000059.1:0-10669 GCA_964544945.1 uncultured Gammaproteobacteria bacterium
TAAAAGGTTTAAAGTTTCAAAAGAAAACTATTGTATATTGCACCTGTCATGACGGACAAGCGCGGTTGTCTAAATTAGATCGATAAATTGCTCGATTAGTAGCACTCGACACTTACCAGGATGTTCGTCGCACCAGGAGGATTAAGGATTACCGTAATGTTGAAGCCCGAAAAATATGATCCACTAAAACGTTCAGTCGCTCATGTGCTGGATATCATAGGAGAAGGCTGGTCGATATTGATTATCCGGGAAGCTTATTTTGGCACCCGCCGCTTCGAAGACTTTCAGCGGCAGCTTGGCATTGCGCGCAATATCCTGACTGCTCGTCTTAAAAAACTATGCCAGAATGAAATACTCGACCGGGTACCGATTAAGGAAGGGGCCAAAAGACACGAGTATGTTTTGACTACCAAGGGAAAGGAATTGATGCCATTACTGATATCGCTAACCCAATGGGGAGATAAGTGGGTATTTGGAGAAAACGCGGAACCCGTGATTTTTATGGATAGAGAACATCGAGAACCGATCGCAAAAATGAAAGTGTATTCATCCAGCGGCGTGGCATTACGACCGCGCGATATTATGGTTGTTGCCGGCCCTGGCGCCGGTTCGGAAGCGAAGCAGAGAATCGATGAGTTGAATATGGCGTTTGATAGCCTGGTTGAAGAATCTACTAACTGAGTCCCCTGGCGAATATCAACAAACTCAAAATCCTCTAGGGAAATTTTTTCTATTCCTGAAACTGAAATCGGGCAGCTTGCTGCTATACTTTATTTAAATTAGTGCGTTAATCCGATGACGGTTCCCCCGATTTATGAATAAACCCAAGGATTCCCCCTTAGCTTGCCCGGTTAATGAAGATGCTTGCGCCTGGCTGAAAGAAATTGAAAAATTACGCGAGAAGATCAGCGAATTATCTGAACTCGTTGCCACCGATGCATTGACTGGTTTATACAATTTACGCCACTTCAAAAATGTTTTGCAGACCGAGATGGATCGATCAAAGCGTAGCGGCATACCGACTAGCCTGGTGATGCTCGACCTGGATTATTTTAAGAAAACCAACGATACCCTGGGTTACGAGGCGGGTGATCGGGTACTCAAGCAAGTCGCAAATATTCTCAGGCAAGAGGTCAGGGCCACCGATATTGTTTGCCGCTATGGCGGCGAAGAATTCACCATGATTTTCCCCGAGACCCATCTTAATCTGGCAATTAAAATAGCAGATCGTATTCGAGAAATGATTGCTTTCACCCCGATAGAATACGAAGGCGGTGAATTTCATATTACTGCCAGCATGGGTGCCAGTGTATACATGAAAACCAGTTTTCTGACGCTTGATGCGTTCATCGATTCGGTCGATAAGTTCCTGTATGAAGCCAAGCAGTCAGGTCGAAACTGTATTTGCCATATAGATTTTGCCGATTTACGCAGAACCACCGAAATCAGCGCTGACGAGCGTATACTGTTGTGCGGAGGCGACGATTCGGGTAGGTAAATCTAAGGAACCTCCGATCAATTACCATCGGATAGCACAGGGTCAGGGGGATTTAAAAACTTGCCCGGATTCGAATCCAAATACCTTTGTCATATTCAGATCCGTTATTAATCGATCGGTAGCATCTATACCATGTTCGCGCTGGACTTCGGCGAGAATCAGTTTTGCAGAATTACGGTTATAACCCTGTGCAATGTAAACCTGTACTTCGAGTAGCTCACGTGCTTTATCCAGTGTCATAGCCGAAATCGCTTTAGCTTACAGCTCGAAGGCTTCAAGCTTTTTCTCAACCAGTTCATTTTTTAATTCCACGTACCGTGGCATACCACGCTCATCGTATGGCGGGTAGGCTTCCCCCTGTATTAGCGGGTACAGGTATTCCCGGCAGCGATCAGTAATACCGAAACCGTCCTCAGAGATAAAGTCCAGCGGCATCATCTTTTCGACATTCGCGACTTCCGCTAGATTGGCGCTTCCAATTTCCCACCTGTAAGGCTGGTTCGATACGCGGTCGATAGTCGGCATGATCGCGTTCTTGCCTTCGAGCGCCATTTCTACTCCAGCCTTACCGAGCGCATAGGCCTGTTCCAGATCGGTTGCAGACGCCAGGTGTCGTGCTGCACGCTGCAAATAGTCTGCTACCGCCCAGTGAAATTTATAACCCAGGGACTGTTTGATCAGGTTGGCGATCACGGGTGCCGCACCGCCAAGTTGCGCGTGCCCAAACGAGTCGTGGGAGCCCTGTTCGGCGAGAAACCGACCATCGGCGTAGTGTGCTCCCTCGGAAACCACGATAGTGCAATAGCCGTGCGTTTCGACCTTCCCTTTAACAGTATCGAGAAAACGCTCCTGGTCGAATGCAACTTCGGGTAGCAACAGCAATACCGGGATTCCGTAGTCTTCGATCAAACCACCCGCGGCTGCAATCCAGCCCGCGTTTCGACCCATCACCTCCAGTACAAATACCTTGGTCGAGGTTTTCGCCATCGAACGAACATCGAAAGATGCCTCGAGCGCAGAGACCGCGATGTATTTCGCCACAGAGCCAAAGCCGGGGCAGTTATCTGTAATCGGGAGATCATTATCGACCGTCTTGGGAATAAGGATCGCCTGCAAAGGGAACCCCATCTTTTCCGATAATTGCGAAACTTTATGGCAGGTATCGGCCGAATCGCCTCCGCCATTGTAAAAGAAATAGCCAATATCGTGCGCCTGAAAGACCTCGATCAGGCGCTCATATTCACGCCTGTTTTGTTCGAGACTTTCGAGCTTGAATCGACAGGAACCAAATGCGCCCGACGGGGTATTCTTGAGTGCGCCTATATCTTGTGCGGACTCCTTTGAAGTATCGATCAATTCCTCACTTAGGGCGCCAATGATACCGTTGCGTCCGGCAAAAACATTACCGATACGGTCATGTTGGCGGCAGGTTTCTATCACCCCGCAGGCCGAGGCGTTGATCACCGATGTAACACCACCGGACTGGGCATAAAAAACATTTTTTCCACTCATGTAATTGGCTCGACAATTGATTTTTCGTGTGGTTTTGTCATGGGTTGCACAGCGATTAGTTGAGCAAAACTACTTTCCCTGAGTCGGTTCGGGGAAAGCGCCGCTACGTGTACTTTCATGATCGGCCTGCAACCGCAGCAGCGAAACGACACACTCACTCAGGTCATCATATTCGTGTTTGCCAGTGCCGTACTGCTCGCGATTACCATAAAAAAACTGTGTGCGGTAGCAACTTTCGGCAACTTTCATGATAACAAAATGGCAATCGCCTGATTGCCAGAAAAATGCCGGGCAATCGGTCAATTCCCGATCCGAAGGGTCGAGCCTGGCTTCGATATCGACCAGTTCCAGCTTGACGAGATTTTTCTCCCAACGCTCATCGAGAGTCGATTGTACCGCCCATTGTTCGCTATCGGTAATTTCAGGAATATTGATCATAGATAATTGGCACCAGGTGTTTTTAACCCGTAAATTCTAAAGTGGGTATTTTACATTTTGTGCAGCGATTATAAATATCCCCTCAGATCAGGAAATAAAAAAGGCAGCCAAAAAATGTGGCTGCCTTGAATCTGAACCTGTGACTTCAATGCGACGCAGTGGTGTCACGTATTCAGGCTGTATTGATCAATCAAATTGTTGATATCATCCGAGTAACGGTGCAATCACCAGGCTGACGATGGCCATTACGTTAATCAATATATTCATCGAGGGGCCAGAGGTGTCCTTGAAAGGATCGCCGACGGTATCCCCGACCACGGTCGCTGTGTGGACGTCCGAACCTTTACCACCGAGATTACCTTTTTCGACAAACTTCTTCGCATTGTCCCAGGCACCACCGGCATTGGCCATCATTAATGCCATTAGTACGGCGCTCAATAAAGCGCCGGCAAGCATGCCACCAAGTGCTTCAGCGCCGATAGCAAACCCCACCAATGGGGGTGCGCTAACAGCGATCAGGCCGGGGATGATCATTTTTTTCAGGGCCGCCGTGGTTGCGATATCGATACACCGCGCTGTATCGGGTTCAGCCTTACCTTCAAGCAGTCCTTCGATTTCTTTGAATTGACGACGGATTTCCTTGATCATTTCGAATGCTGCATCACCCACTGCGGTCATCGTAATCGAAGCGATAACAAAAGGAATGAGGCCACCGATAAATAGACCAATCAGTACATCCGGGTTATTTAGCTCCAGCTTGAAGTCGGGTATATTGAGCGATACGGTTTCGATATAGGCGGTAATGATCGCCAGTGCAGCGAGTGCAGCCGCGCCGATAGCGAATCCCTTGCCGATAGCTGCTGTGGTGTTTCCAAGCTCGTCGAGCGAGTCGGTGATTTTACGCGTATCTTCGCCGAGTCCAGCCATTTCTGCGATACCACCAGCGTTATCCGCTACCGGACCATAGGCATCAATCGCCATGGTTATACCGACCGTGGCGAGCATACCAACCGCGGCAATACCCACGCCGTATAAACCGGCATAGTTGCTCGCAATAGCGATAATGCCAGCAATGGTCAGGACAGGAATAGCGACCGATTGCATGCCGATAGCAAGCCCGCTGATCATCACTGTCGCAGCCCCTGTTTCACCAGCTTTAGCGATACGTTGGACTGGTTTGCCTGCAGTGTAGTACTCGGTGGTCAAACCTATGATGATACCGCCAATCGCGCCAGTCAGTACCGCAACCCAGATCCCGGAGTTGAGTTCAAGTAGCGAGATGACGAAAAACGCAGCACCGATAAAAATCACTGAAGCGCCCATGGTTCCCATGCGCAGCGCCTTTTCAGGCGATTTTTCACAGTTCAGTTTCACGATAAAAATACCGCCGATAGAGCAAAGCAACCCCACGGACGCGAGTGCAAGTGGCAGAAACATCAGGTTGGCCTGGGTTCCCATATCGGTGATAACCGCAGCGGAGAGCGTAGAAGCAATTGCGATGGTTGCGATCATCGAACCGCAATAGGATTCAAATATATCAGAGCCCATGCCAGCCACGTCGCCGACGTTGTCGCCGACATTGTCAGCTATGACGCCAGGGTTACGCGGGTCATCTTCGGGTATACCGGCCTCAAGCTTGCCGACCAGGTCGGCTCCGATATCGGCACTCTTGGTAAAAATACCGCCACCAACACGTGAAAACAGGGCAACTACCGAAGCACCCATGGCAAAACCGTGGATCGAACTGAGTGACTCGGGATCGCCGCTGAACATCAAAAACACTACGCCCAGCCCCAGCAATCCCAGCGCTGCTACCGACAATCCCATGATCGACCCACCAAAGAATGCCACGGTCAGGGCACTGGCTGCTCCTTCGTTGTGGGCTGCTGTAGTGGTTCGCACGTTCGCTCGTGTCGCTGTATTCATCCCTATATATCCGGCACCAGCGGATGCAAGGGCTCCAAGCAGAAAGCTAAACGCCGTGCCCCAGCCCAGGAAAATATAGAGCAAAACTATTAGTACGGCAGCAAATATCGATAACATTTTGTATTCGCGCTTCATGAAGACCATCGCGCCGAGATGAATCTGGTTGCCGATTTCGACGACCTTGCCTTCGCCTTCCGGGTACTTTTTAACCAGGTCGTAAATATATTTGGCAGCCAGCAGACCGAGAACCCCGATTATCGGTGGCAGTAAATTATAAAATTCCATACTATTCCCCTAAAATTTTTATTAGTCGTTGTGAGTTTTTGTGATTCTAAAAGTTTGAGTTTAAATAAACCCGCCTGCATCATATCGGTTTTTATCCTGGGTTCAAAACCTGTTTCCGCTAAATTGATACAATTTCGTTAAAAATAAAGAGTAATTAAGTGTTAAATGGGTCGATCAGGCTGAAAAACGGAGACTATTATCGTTATCATTGATAAATCTTTAACCCTACGGACTAACCGTTGATGCCCAGGCGTGTCCATTTAAAAGATACTTTTCTCGAAAATAGATTGATTCGAAGCCGTCTGATTGTTTCGGCGGGTATCGTATTAGCATTGATAGCCGTTGTGTTGGTCAGGCTGTATGTATTGCAGATAGTCGACTATGAGCATTTTGCGACTTTGTCCGACAGTAATCGAATACGAATCAGGGCCCTGCCTCCAGCAAGGGGGTTGATATATGATCGTAATGGGGTGGTGATGGCCAATAATTTGCCAGCCTATCGACTCGAAATTATTCGTGAGCAGGTAGAAGATATGGATGACACCTTATTGCGGCTCAAACAGTATGTAGACTATACCGACCAGAACCTGAAGCAATTCCAGCAATCTTCGAGCAGGCGTCGTCCCTTTGAAAGTATTCCGCTACGGCTGAATCTTAATGATGAGGAAGTAGCCAGGCTCGCGGTTAACTTACACAAGTTTCCCGGGGTTGAAATAAATGCGCGTTTGACACGTAACTACCCCAATGGAGCGCATGCGGTGCATGTCCTGGGGTATGTCAGTCGCATCGACGCAGATGATCTGAGCCGGATTGACGAAGCCAGCTATGCCGGGACCAGTCATATCGGTAAACTGGGATTGGAGAAATTTTATGAAGACCAGTTGCACGGCACCGTCGGCGTGCAGCGGGTTGAGGTAAATGCCAGGGGGCGTACTTTACGAGTACTCAGCGAAACACCCCCAATTCCGGGTAAGAATCTACATCTGACAATTGACTCGAAATTACAGAGGGTTGCCGAGCAGGCTTTGGGTGACGAATCGGGTGCCGTGGTCGCTATCGATCCGAATAATGGTGAAATTTTAGCCCTGGTCAGCATGCCGATATTCGATCCCAACCTGTTCGTCAATGGCATCGGATTTAACGATTACAAAAGGTTACAAGATTCATCCTCAAGGCCATTATTTAACCGCGCCTTGTCCGGCCAGTATCCACCGGGCTCGACCACCAAGCCTTTTTTCGCCCTTGCAGGGCTAGACACAGGTACTGTTGACAAAGACCAAACTATCATCTGCAAGGGTTTTTATCGCTTACCCAATGAAGAGCGAATATTTCGAGACTGGAAAAAAGGGGGCCACGGTGTAGTGAATATGAAAGATGCGATAACCCAGTCCTGCGACGTATATTTCTATGACCTGGCATATAAACTGGGGATCGATAAAATGGCTGCCTTGCTCGAGCAATTTGGATTTGGCCAGAAAACCAACGTCGATAGTACCGGAGAAAAGGATGGTATTTTGCCCTCGCGAGAATGGAAGCTTAAAACCAGGGGCGTACACTGGTTTCCTGGGGAAACATTGAATACTGCAATCGGGCAGGGCGATTTTTTGGTCACTCCGTTACAGCTCGCAAATGCGACTGCAGCTCTCTCGATCAAGGGTAAGCGCTACCGCCCACATCTGGTTAGCGCGATCGAAGATAATAACCGTCAGGAGCTGCTCGAAACCCAGCCTGAAGTAGTGGGTCAATATCAAATGGTCAAAGAGTCAAACTGGGAGCATATCCGGGATTCGATGATTAATGTAATACACGGACTGCGTGGTACCGCCCGTCGTATTGGCCAGGGCATGGAGTATAAGGCCGCTGGTAAAACCGGTACATCCCAGGTTTTCGGAATTGCCCAGGATGAAGAGTACGACGAAGAGACCGTGGCAAAAAAATTGCGTGATCATGCTCTTTTCATCAGCTATGCTCCTGCGAAAAATCCGCGTATAGCGGTGGTGGTTATCGTGGAGAACGGAGGGAGTGGTAGTTCCAGTGCCGCGCCTATTGCGCGCCGGGTGATGGATGCTTATTTACTCGGCCAGTCATGAATCAATTTTTCGATAGTGATAATATTTCTTATTCAAGGCGAATCCTCGACGCCCTAAAGATCGACCCTGTGCTAATGCTGATGCTGGGTTTACTGTCCGTATTTGGCATGATGCTGCTATATAGTGCGAGCGGATCCAATGTCGACTTGATGCTGCGGCAGATCACGAGATTGACGATGGCACTCGTTTTGCTCATTGCGGCAGCTAATATATCCACGAGGGTGTTAAAAAATATTTCAATCTGGCTCTACCTGGGTGGTGTGTTAATGCTGGTCGCTGTCATGTTTTATGGCGAAGTGGGCAAGGGTGCACAACGGTGGCTCAATCTTGGGTTTGTCCGGTTTCAACCCTCAGAAATACTAAAACTGGCAGTTCCGATGGTGGTCGCATCTTACCTGGCTGATCGCGTGCTACCGGTAGGTTGGAAACATCTGATAGTTTCGGTGCTGCTTGTACTGATTCCAGTTTTACTGATTGCCCGCCAACCGGACCTGGGTACGGCAATCCTGGTCGGCAGCGCAGGTTTTTTTGTACTGTTTCTTGCTGGCATACGCTGGAAAATAATGTTGAGTCTGAGCGTATTGCTATCTTTAATGGCGCCATTGCTTTGGAAGGTGGCACTTCGAGACTATCAACGTGAGAGAATTTTTACCCTGTTTAACCCCGAAAGTGATCCGTTGGGTTCGGGATACCATATTATTCAATCAAAAATTGCAATTGGCTCTGGCGGCGTTTACGGTAAGGGCTGGCTCAACGGTACGCAGTCTCAACTCGATTTTATTCCCGAACGCTCGACCGACTTTATCTTTTCGGTGTTTGGCGAAGAGTTTGGGTTTTTCGGTAGTATTTTGTTGATTTTTCTTTATCTAATCATAATCTATCGAGGGCTTTATATTGCCGCTCATTCGGCCGAAACTTTTGGGCGCCTGTTGGCGGGTGCGCTTAGCCTGACATTTTTTGTATATCTGTTTGTCAATACAGGTATGGTCACGGGCATGCTGCCGGTGGTTGGTGTACCCCTTCCGTTGATCAGTTATGGTGGTACTTCGATGGTAACCTTGATGATGGGTTTTGGCTTAATCATGTCAATTCGATCCTCAAAGCGATATGTGGGATAACTAATGAAATGGCTATTGCTTTTAATTACCCTGTTTGCTGCGGTGATATCCAATGCCGCCCAAATCACCGAGGGTGACTATAAAGATCGTGTCGACGTAAACTCTTTTATCGATAAAATGGTTAGTCAAAGCGACTACTCCGAAGCGGAGTTAGTCAAGTTATTCTCGACGGTAAAAAAACAGGAACACCTGTTTGAACTATTGAATAAGCCTGCGGAAAAAGAATTGCAATGGCATGAATACCGGCACATTTTCGTGAGTGAAAAACGTATCAATCAGGGTGTGGAATTCTGGCGTACGCATCGGAAAATATTATCCGAAGTGTACAAAAAAACAGGGGTGCCAGAGCAAATAATTGTCGCCATTATCGGTGTCGAAACTTTTTATGGCCTCTATAAAGGTAAGGATCTGGTCTTTGACAGCCTGGTTACGTTGGCCTTTGATTATCCAAAACGAGGGAAGTTTTTTACCCGCGAACTGGAGCAATTTCTGCTATTGGTAAAGGAACAGAACCTGAATGCCAAAAGCTTGCGCGGCTCTTATGCGGGAGCAATGGGAATGCCACAGTTTATAGCCTCGAGTTATCGCAGTTTCGCGGTGGATTTTGATAAGGATGGGCAAATCAATCTATTTGATAGTATTGCCGATATAACGGCGAGTGTTGCCAATTATTTTGTCAAACATGGCTGGCGCGTTAACGAAGCCGTGGCGGGTCCGCTAACCGTACTTGAGACTAATTCTATTGACCAGTTGAAACCCGGAATAAAGCCGAGCTACCAGTGGTCTGAACTGGCTCGAAATGGTTTGTATTCGAAGACAGAACTCGATCCAGATACCAGGGTAGCACTGATAAAGCTAGAGCAGAAAAATCACCCCGAATTCTGGGTTGGCCTGCAAAATTTTTATGTAATTACGCGCTACAACCACAGTGAATTATACGCTATGGCGGTTTACCAGCTGTCGCTATTGATTAAAGCCAGCATGGAGTCGGGTTAGTGCTCATCGGTCGGTTGATTCTGGCTGGATTCACCCTGGTCTGGTTATCGGCCTGTACCTTCGGTGTGCCACTCGACAGTCGCTCTGCCAGGGGGGTAGAAATCGGCAGTATTCCAGCAACCAGTAAGTCAGCTTCGGGCAACCCATCGTCCTATGTTGTATTTGGTAAACGCTATTACGTACTCGATAATGCCAATGGGTTCGTGCAACGTGGCGTTGCCTCCTGGTACGGCGCCAAGTTCCACGGCCGTAAAACCGCGAGTGGCGAAATCTATAATATGAATGCGCTGACTGCCGCGCACAAAACTCTGCCATTACCGGTGTATGTGCAGGTTAAAAACCTGGAAAATGGGCGCTCGGTAAATGTCAAGGTTAATGATCGTGGACCATTTGTAGCGGGACGTATTATCGATCTCTCTTTTGCTGCGGCGAAAAAAATCGGCATTACCAAAACAGGGACCGCCAGGGTCGAAATCAGTACCCTAAGAGCTGGGCAGAAACCTGCCAGAGCGGTGATACGCACCATCCCACTGACCGACAGGTCCGAACAGGACGTTCCATTATTTATTCAGATGGGGTCGTTCGGTAGTAAGCTCAACGCGATTAAGCTGATACGTGATTTACGCGATGCCAACGAACTGGCGGCCGCAATTTCTGAATTACAAACCGATAGAGGTGCATTTTTTCGGGTCAGGGTGGGGCCCCTTTATGATATCGATGAAGCCAACGCAGTTATTCGTCGCCTGAAAAACAAGGGATTCCTCAGCGCGCGTATCGTCGTACAGGAGTAACGACTCAGCTAACCC
>CAZJEJ010000059.1:10769-14242 GCA_964544945.1 uncultured Gammaproteobacteria bacterium
CAAGGGATTCCTCAGCGCGCGTATCGTCGTACAGGAGTAACGACTCAGCTAACCCTGGAAATACGCCGTATCGGTGTTACAAATTAGTCATTTTCCTAAAGCATAGGTGCCTGCAAGCGGCGACTAAACACCCGTAAATCCACATTTTTCGCCTTGATTTGACGAATTTAAGGAGCGATCCGAGCAGTGAACGGGGATTTCCAGCATGCATGGAAATAATTCCCGCCTGGGTGATATACCTTGTTACCGTTGCGACTGATCGTTACAATCGCGACGTTTTCTTACTGGTCTAAAATACGAATTCAATGAATATTCTTACCACTGCAATTGTTGCTATCTCGCTGCTCTTTAGCAATAGCTTATGGTCAGCGCCGAAACCGATTCCCGATCTACCTGCGTTAAATGCGGACAGTTATTTTCTGATGGACTTTGACAGCGGTCGCGTGCTCGCCGAGAAAAACCCGGACAAGCGAGTGGAGCCAGCGAGTATTACCAAACTGATGACCGCATATTTGGTCGATAAGGCGATTGCCAGTGGCGATATCGCACTCGATGACATGGTATTAATCAGTGAAAAGGCCTGGCGTATGCAGGGTTCGAAAATGTTTGTCGAGGTAAACAAACGGGTGTCGGTAAGGGATTTAATGCTGGGGATGATTATTCAGTCGGGTAACGACGCCAGTGTCGCGTTGGCCGAGCACGTTGCTGGTACGGAAACTGCTTTCGCCGGATATATGAACTATCAGGCGGAGTTGCTTGGTATGACCAATACCAGCTACCAAAATGCTACTGGCTGGCCGGCAGAAGGACACTATAGTACGGCACGCGATATCGCGATTTTGACGCGTGCAGTCATCCGCGACTTTCCTGATACCTATCGCTACTACAGGGAAAAGGAATATACATTTAACGGTATTCGCCAATACAATCGAAACCGACTGTTGTGGCGCGATGAGTCGGTAGACGGGGTAAAAACCGGACATACCGAGTCGGCGGGGTACTGCCTTGTTTCATCTGCCAGGAGAGAAGATATGCGCCTGATTTCGGTAGTGCTTGGTGCAGACTCGGACGAGGCACGCACGCAATATAGCCAGTCACTGCTGAATTACGGATTTCGGTATTTTAAGACCCATCGTCTTTACCAGGCAAACGAGGTTTTAAAAACCAGTCGCGTCTGGTATGGCGATCAAAAAGAAGTAGCGATGGGAGTTGCGAAGGATATCTATATTACGATACCGCGTGGTCGTTATCGTGATTTGGAGGCTTCGATGAATATAGAGAGTGAAATTTTCGCACCGATCAAGCGTGGCCAGGAACTTGGGTCTGTTAATATAAAACTTGACGAGGAAACGATTGTTAGTGAAGTGATAGTCGCGACGCACGCCGTCGATGACGGTAGCCTGATAAACAGGGCAATTGATGGTATAAAGCTGATGTTTAAGTAGAGGTCCCACGGTGTCAGAAAACTCATCGACTGTGAAATCCGCACTGGATTTTCTTGACTACCCCGCCCGATTTCCACTCAAGGTATTTGGAACTCAATCCGCACAGTTTGAAGACATTGTTGTGAAACTCGTCAAGGCCCGCTGCCCGCAAGCAGAGCATATCGAAGTCAGCAAACGTCCGAGTAAAGGGGGAAAATACATCGCTCTGACACTCACTTTTACGGTTAATAATCGGCAGCAATTAGAAGATATTTACCAGGATTTGCACGCATGTGAACAGGTAGTGATGTCGCTGTAACCAGCCGATTTTATTGCGCCGACCTGAAATAGTTAATGTCCAAAAATCACACTATTGTTAAATTCCTGGGGCGCAGAGATTACCAGCGAACCTGGGATAAGATGAAATATTTCACCCATAATCGTGACACCGAAACATCGGACGAAATGTGGATTACAGAACATGCAGCAGTATTTACCCAGGGTCTAAATGGCAAGGCCGAGCATTTGCTCGATACCGGTAATATTCCGGTGATTCAAATTGACCGGGGCGGTCAGGTTACCTACCACGGGCCGGGGCAACTGGTATTATATTGTCTGGTCGATATACAGCGGCTTGGTCTCGGTATCCGCGCCTTTATCACGCGAATCGAAATGTCGATTATCGAATATCTGGGTCAAAATGGTTTAGAGGCAGTGGCCAGGGTTAATGCGCCGGGAGTCTATGTCGACGAGTCGAAAATAGCGGCCCTCGGATTGCGTATTCGAAAGGGTTGTTGCTATCATGGTCTGAGTCTAAATATCAATATGGATTTGCGTCCTTTCAAATGCATCAACCCCTGTGGATACGAGGGTCTGTCGGTAACACAGCTGGCGGACTTCGGTATAAACCCTGGTCTTGAGCAGGCTGGTCGGGAGCTCGCAGGTTTACTAGTCAGGAATATGAAAGGTGGGTAAAAAGAATCAGGTCGTACAGGGGGTCAAGCTCAAGGGGGCCGATAAGGTAGCGCGTATCCCGATCAAGGTGGTGCCATCGAAGTCGGTACAGCGCAAGCCATCCTGGATTCGAGCCAGGGCACCAACCGGTGATCTAGTGCGGAAACTGAAAGCTACGCTGCGCGAAAACGGCCTGTATACCGTTTGTGAGGAAGCATCCTGCCCCAACCTCGGAGAGTGTTTTTCCCAGGGTACTGCAACCTTTATGATCATGGGCGATATCTGCACGCGCCGTTGTCCATTTTGCGATGTTGGCCACGGGCGGCCCAATCCACTCGACCCACGGGAACCCTACAACCTGGCGAAAACAATTCAGAATATGGGGTTACGCTATGTCGTAATTACCTCGGTAGATCGCGACGATCTGCGCGACGGTGGCGCCAGGCATTTCATCGACTGTATCGACCAGACCCGGCGGCTCAATCCAGACACCAAAATCGAAATCCTGACACCGGATTTTCGAGGCCGTATGGATATCGCACTAGATATCATGGCCAGATCTCCCCCCGATGTGTTTAACCACAACCTCGAGTCGGTACCTGCGCTGTATAAAAAAATTCGACCCGGTTCCGACTATCAATGGTCGCTCGACCTGCTAATGAAATTTAAGCAATTGTGTCCCGATGTGCCGACCAAATCGGGCTTGATGCTGGGGCTCGGCGAAAATATATCCGATGTCGAGCAAGTACTACGCGATATGCGTGCACACGACGTGAATATGCTGACAGTAGGGCAATATTTACAACCAAGTCGCAATCATTTGCCAGTAGAGCGATTTGTTACCCCGGGCGAATTTGACCGACTGGGCAAGTTTGCCTACTCGATCGGTTTCGATCAGGTGGCAAGTGGCCCCATGGTGCGTTCCTCGTACCACGCAGATCTTCAGGCCGAGTCGGTACTTAGCCCGTAGGGCCGAATTCATTCGGCCTTTATCGCATCGGTCGAATAAATTCGACCCTACAAGGGCAATGGAAGAAACCCCCGTAGGGCCGAATTCATTCGACCATAACTACTAATCGTAAATCGTCGCTATCG
>CAZJEJ010000060.1:0-6948 GCA_964544945.1 uncultured Gammaproteobacteria bacterium
GTATGACGAATACGCAGCAGCGAACGTGTATCTAGTGGTATATCGAGCAATCGTGACAAAATTCTGGCAATTTCAAACGCCTGATTGTAGCCCCGGTCGAGCAGGCGCTTGCGGTGTAGTGGTACTGGCAATAATACCTCTGGTAGCGGTTTGCTCTGGCGAAAGTGGTCGATCAGATGGGTCGTCAGGCTGTTGGCCAGATGCAGTCCTTCGGAAAATTTCAACTGGATAATCAGGTCACGGCTGAAACCCCGGTATATCAGTGGCGCGATTAACTTTTGCCAACGTGGCGGGTCGTACAGGCAACGCGCGCAGATTGTATTGCCGCTCTGGTTTTCGAGCCCGCACAGCAAGCAGGGTTGAGGAACGCGTTCGAGGCTTAGGCCGCAGGTCTCGCAAAAATATTTTCCTGGCTCCAGCACATGCGCACAACCGAGGCACAGGGCCGGGTCAAGTGCGCGGGTTAAAAAGGTTTTGAGTGCCGCCTGTATTTGTCTTCCTGACATTGACTAATCCCATTGTTGCAATAGACTTGGCGTTCAAATCGAATCCTACATTATAGAAATCATGACCGATTTAGTACAACCGATCAGGCACGACTGGACGCTAGCTGAAATTAAAGCGCTTTTTGAACAACCTTTCAACGATTTACTGTTTCAGGCGCAGACTACGCACCGCCACTACTTCGATCCAAACGCGGTGCAGATCAGTTCATTGCTGAGCATCAAAACCGGTGCCTGCCCCGAGGATTGTTCCTATTGTCCGCAAAGCGCCAAATACGATACCGGCCTCGAGAGCGAACGTTTGCTGCCGCTCGAAGAGGTTAAACAGGCGGCATTGAATGCTAAAAATAATGGCGCCAGCCGCTTTTGCATGGGTGCTGCCTGGCGTAATCCGACCGACAGGAATCTCGACAAGGTAATCGAGATGATCAGCCTGGTCAGGGATCTGGGCATGGAAACCTGTGTCACGCTGGGTATGTTGACACGGGATCAGACGAGAAAACTCAAGGGGGCGGGGCTCGATTACTATAATCATAACCTGGATACTTCCCCCGAGTACTATAAGGAAATTATTACTACCCGCACTTACCAGGACCGATTGGATACACTGGAAAATGTGCGTGCCGAAAATATCAACGTGTGCTGCGGTGGGATCGTCGGTATGGGTGAGAACGATGTGGATCGAGCAGCACTGTTACAACAGCTCGCCAATTTGCCCCAACACCCGCACAGCGTACCGATTAACCTGTTGGTACAGGTTGAAAATACCCCGTTGTACGGTACCGAAGCACTCGATCCAATCGAATTCGTGCGTACCATAGCAGTCGCACGCGTGATAATGCCTAAATCGACGGTTCGTCTGTCGGCGGGGCGCAACGACATGAGCGAAGAGATGCAGGCTTTGTGTTTTCTGGCTGGTGCAAATTCAATTTTTTACGGTGAAAAATTGTTGACCACGCCAAACCCTGCAGAGAATCGTGACCTGGAACTGTTTGGTAAACTTGGAATCAGTGCCAATGGACAGCAGGCGCAAGGAGAGTCGGAGACCGCCGCGGCATAATCATCCAATACCGGGCGGAGCGGAAACCGAATAGGAGTTCAAGCCGGGGAGAGGTTGGCACACACGGTTTTCGTATTATTGCACCCCTCGCCAAAACAAAAATTGGCCCGGAATTACCCGGGCCAGAGCAGTAAAAACTAGTAGCTAGCACTTTCATTTTCGTAGATCAAACCTTTGGTTCGGGCCTGGTCTTTCACGGCGGCAAAGATTTTTTCGTCGAGCGAATCGGCGGCACCACCGAGCGCATCGACTTTTTGCTTGATATAACTGGAACGCGTTTCCGACAATTTGGCAATCTCTTTCCTGATCGCGTCACGACGCCGGGCCTGTTGCGATATAACGGTCATCGCTTCTTCGGGAGCCAGTGTCTGTAAGCTTGCAGGCAAATCATCTTTCTCGATATCATCGAGCTCCAGGCGGCCACTGGTAATGGCATCTACCAGTTCGCCCTCACCCAGAAAATTCGATTCACCGCTTGAGGTCGCGTTAAAGGTAGCGCGGCGAGCGAGGGCCGCTTCTGATAATTCGCGCTGTAGTTTACTGCTTGCAACTAGTTTGCTTTGCTGAGCGATCTTTTCTTCTTCACTGCCGTAATACAGCCGGGTTTCCTCAAGCCTGGCGGCCAGCTCCGAGAGTTTTTTGTCGAACGGGGTTGACACCGTAACCGCGTTACCCGAGTCTTCAACCTGGAAATAAACCCCCGACCCAATTTGTGCAATCTCCTGCCAGAAACGCGCTGTCGCCTGATTTTGCCCGCTTTGGATAGCATTAACCACGATACCCTTATTTTTAGCTACTTCGAGCGTAGTGGCATAGCTGACATCGTTGGCATAGTCCATATGCGGCTGTGCGTCACCCACCAGGAAGACGACTTTATATACGCTGTCGTCTTTACTCCAGGAAATGCGGTTGATAGCATCGAACAGGGCTCGATTGACGCTCTCTGGCCCGTCTCCACCACCCTGTGCCTGGAGATCCAGCAGGCTCGCGTACATCGAATCGAGGTCTTGCGAGAGGTCGAATACCCGGGTGACATAGGCGTCCCCACGATCACGAAATGCCACCAGACCCATGCTGATATCCGGTGACTGCCGGGCTGATGCCATGCTCGTCGCGAGCGACCATATTTTCTCCTTTGCGGCCTGAATCATGCCACTCATACTGCTCGTGGTGTCGAGCACAAACACGACTTCAATACGATGATCCTGGCCTGGCACAACCATAGTATTGGTTGCCGCGATCGCCTGTGCCTGCTGGATGGATGGAAACAGCGCGATGCCTATGGCCGTGGTGGCAAATAATGCCAATGCGATTAACCTGATTTTCATGATCAATACCTCTTGTTTAATGGGTGGAGAGTTTTCGAACTGCATCGAGTGCTACTCGATGGGCGGAATGAAATCGATCCAGATGGTTGGTTTTAATATCGGCGGGACTGCGATCGGATCCAGCGAAGGAGGGGATCAGGCCGAACAGCGACTGGGTTAAGAAAAAGCACCAGACCGCTATGACCATGCTTCCAGTTTGCAATATCGCCCAGGCACTGGCCGTCAATCCAAAAACAATCAGTCCGAGATCGAACAGGGCGGGTAGTACGGACGAATGAAAATAGAGCGAGCGAAGGATCCAGATCGTAGCGGCCTGGCTCAGGACAAACCATAGTAGTGAAACATCGAGTATCGAGACGCTTAAGGTTACGATTAACCACGAAGCCATCACGATGATACGACCGCTGCGCTCTTTACTGCGTTTCAACAGGAATATCAGGTATGCCAGCGCGAGCGATGCGATTACGATTCGTGCGCTCGTGGCCTGCGAGACCAATAAGGGTAGTAGTGCGCCCAAAACACCACTGGCGAGGCTTGCGATCATAGCAACCCCGGTTCCTTCGAGTATGCCGGGCTTCTTCATGATACGGCCCTCTTTTGTTGCTCGCGCAAAAATGCGATTTCGATTTCTTCGCTGCGAACGCGACTGCCTGAATAATGGGCTTGCGTTGGACCGTTGGCGCTACTGGCGAGCAAGTCGAGCTTTTGCTTCATGTTGTCCAGGACCTCGCGATTTTCACCGATACGCTGTTGCAAATTTTTTAATGAGCTTTGGTTTGCTTTGCCCTGCTGCTCGCTCGTATGCAGTTGTCGCTCGACTTCGAGCTTGCGCCGGACCAGGTCGCGGGCGAGGTCATCCTTTTTGGCGGTGAAGCAGATATCCAGTTCATCGTCGAACTCGCCGAGTTGTTGTTTTGCCTGGGCCGCCATGTCAGACAGGGCTTCGGCCTCGTGTTGTTGCAGGGCCAGGCACTGTTCGTCCTGCTGCAGTTCCAACTGCATCTCCCGAATCGCTTGCTTGAGTTGAATATCAGGCTCTTCGATGCGGTCTAGTACTGCGTGAAAGTCCGCCTGAAACAGGCGAGTTAAGCGGGTGATTAAGGCCATGTGGGTTACCTCCTGTGGGTTGCATTAAACTGGTATAGATTCTAGGAATCCGGCACGGACATGGTAGGCAGAATCGGGTAAAACCTGAGGGCGAGGTTTTACAAATAATTTACAAACGGGGAATCAGGGGATGTTAGGCTGCGCCTATGGTAAAAAAACCGCAGATTTTAATAGTCGAGGACGAAGTAGCGATTCGCACCGGCCTGGTCGACGTGTTTGTTTATCACGGCTACGATGTCGATTTTGCCGAACACGGTGAAGAAGGGTTGCGCAAGGCCCTGAGCGGTCTGTTTGATATGGTTTTGCTCGACGTGATGCTCCCGGGCATGAACGGATTCGAAATTTGTGAGCGAATACGCCTGCAGGATCGGCGTCAGCCTGTGATTATGCTCACCGCCAGGACCAGCGATGAAGATATCGTACAGGGTTTGACCCTGGGGGCAGACGACTATGTATCCAAACCCTTTTCGGTTACGCAGCTGGTTTTACGCGTACAGGCGGTATTGCGACGGGCCAGGATTGGTGACGAAGTGGATGCAGAAATCCGTCTAAAAAATGGACTGGTGATCGATACGCAGAATTTGTGTACTGGGGAAGACGTGGTTTTCACGCGCAGAGAAATGGATGTCTTGCAGTATCTCAATAATCAGTCTGAGCGGCCTGTATCGCGGGAAGAATTGCTGGTCAAGGTTTGGGGATACGCGAGCCAGATGGAAATTGAAACCCGTACCGTCGATATTCACATCGCCAAGTTACGCCGCAAGATTGAAGGTGATGCATCTAATCCGGAAGTGATCGTTACCGTGCGTGGGGCTGGATACCGGCTAATAGTGGAAAGCGATCAGTCACAAGGTGGTGTAACCGTTTAAATGAGTATTCGCCGCCTTAAATTACTACTGCTTATTTTGTTTGCCGCACTTGCGTTTCCGAGTGCGGTCCTGGTTTATCAGGCTTACGGGCAGTTGAAATGGGAAGCCTTTTATCAGCACCAACAGCTGGCCAGGGAATTGACGCTACGCATAGATGCTCGTTTCGCCGATCTTATGCAGCGAGAGGAAAATCGATCCTTTGCCGATTACGAATTTCTCAATGTGACCGAGGGGGGTGGATCGACTTTCCTACAACCTTCACCCTTGTCGAAATTTCCGCTCAAATCGGATATTCCCGGCTTGATCGGGTATTTCCAGGTCGACACGCGAGGCCAGCTTCAAACGCCGATAGTACCGAAAGCGAATGCCTTGCAATATGGTATTTCGGCCAACGAGTTACGACAACGTGAGGCAAAGGAACAGGTCCTTCGCGATATCCTGAGTCGAAATCGCCTGGTTAAAAAATCCGATACCAGCGAGGAGGTGTTCGCATCGTCGCTGCAGCCACAGTCCCAAGTGCCGGGGTTGCTGGAACTGGAAAAAGGTGAAATCTCTGCCGAGGAACCAGCACGTTTGCTGCGCGCGCCAGCCGAAAGCCTGGAATACAGTGCACAGGGGCAAATTGCATTCGATCAGTTAAAAAGCAAGCGCAGGAAGGACGCCGATAACCTTGAGTCGGCCAGTGCATCGGGACGGGTGGAGGATTTGAAACTGGCGCAAAATTATCAAAAGGTTATACCGACTTTGCGTGCAAAATTACAGCAAGAAAAGCAATCAAGAGTCGAGAAAAAGAGTCGCAAGGAAATTGCCGTATTAGCCGAAACCCTGCCAGCTTTCGAATTTGGCAACGAGTTGGACGCGATTGCTTTGTCCGATGATGAAGCACTAGACGCCCCGTCATCTCCTGCTGAGAGCCAGTCAGTGATCAAAATTCGCACCTTCGAAAGCGAAGTGGGGCCATTTGAGCTAAGCCTGCTCGATAGTGGGCACTTCGTATTGTTTCGCAGGGTATGGCGCAACCAGGAACGTTATGTACAGGGCTTGTTGCTCGAATCGCAGGGCTTTATCAACGAAATGGTCGAGCCGGCGTTTCGCCAGTCGGCACTGTCATCGATGAGCGATCTGGTGGTGGCCTATCAGGGGAGCGTTTTGAGCGTACACGATGCAATTGCGAGTGAATATAGTTCGGAAATGCCGAACCCGGATAAGGAGTTGCTATACCAGACCCGACTGGTGGTTCCATTCGGCGACATCGAGCTGATATTCAGCCTGGCGCGAATACAGGTTGGCGCAGGTGGTCGGGTCATTCTCTGGGTCGCGCTGATCCTGGCGCTCGTACTGGTCGGGGGGTTTATTTTACTGTATCGGCTTGGCGCGAGACAGATCGCGCTCGCCAGGCAGCAACAGGACTTTGTATCGGCCGTCAGTCACGAATTGAAAACACCGCTGACTTCGATTCGCATGTACAGTGAAATGCTACGAGAAGACTGGGCGGACGAAGCGCGTAAACAATCGTATTACGACTTTATTTTCAACGAGAGCGAACGATTATCACGGCTGATCAACAATGTATTGCACCTGGCACGCATGTCGCGTAACGAGCAAAAGCCAAAATGTGAAATCATCAGCTTCGATGCGTTGGTAAAAGAATTACGTCCCAGACTCGAATCTCAACTCGAGCATGCCGGTTTTAAGCTTAAGCTGGATATCAGTGATTCCGTCAAGGCTTCGAAGCTAAACCTGGATCCGGACTGGATTACCCAGATCATGATCAACCTGGTCGACAATGCGATCAAGTTTTCGGCCGATGCTGAGATAAAACGGGTGCAGTTTGGTGCCCGATTGCTGCTCGATCGATGGGTACAGATCGGCGTTCGAGACTTCGGTCCGGGTATCGAAAAAGACCAGATGAAGAAGATTTTCAGACTATTTTACCGCAGTGAAAATGAACTTACCCGCGAAACCGTCGGCACCGGGATCGGGCTCGCGCTGGTGCATCAATTAACCGTGGGAATGGGTGGTGAAGTGGATGTGGTAAATTGCGATCCAGGGGTTGAGTTTCGCATTAAATTTCGGGTGGT
>CAZJEJ010000060.1:7048-14232 GCA_964544945.1 uncultured Gammaproteobacteria bacterium
AGCCCTGGGCAAAGAAAAAATCACATCCTCGCTGAAACCCAGTGACGAGACCGAGGTGACACCATTGTCGTTGAGAAATTCGATGACATTTTGCACCAGTAGTTCGGGGGCCGAGGCACCTGCCGTTATGCCAATTCGTTTTTTATCCCTGAGCCAGTCCAGCTGGATATCTTCGGCGCCATCGATCAGGTAGCCTTCGATATTTTTATTTTCGGCGATTTCTCGCAAACGGTTGGAGTTGGAGCTGTTTTTAGACCCCACTACCAGGATCAGATCGCATTGCGCGGCCAGTTGCTTTGCGGCGTCCTGGCGGTTTTGCGTGGCGTAACATATATCGTCTTTCCTGGGGCCCTGGATGTGGGGAAAATACTCGTACAGGGTATTGATAACTATTGCGGTATCGTCGCTGGACAGAGTTGTTTGAGTCACGAAGCGTAATTTCTCCGGGTTTTTAATACGCAGATTTCTCACGTCATCAGAAGACTCGACCATGTAGATCTCACCACCATTGGAATTATCGTACTGACCCATAGTGCCTTCGACCTCAGGATGACCCTTATGTCCAATCAAGATCGTTTCTATGCCCTTACGGCTGTAGCGGCTGACCTCCATATGCACCTTGGTGACCAACGGGCAGGTGGCGTCGAATACTTTCAGTCCGCGTCGTTTAGCCTCATTCTGTACTGCCCTGGAAACCCCGTGTGCGCTAAAAATAACAGTGCTGTCATCGGGTACCTGGTCGAGTTGGTCGACGAAGATTGCCCCTTTTTGATTCAGGTCGTTGACCACGTATCGGTTGTGTACCACTTCGTGGCGTACGTAGATGGGCGCACCAAACATTTTAATTGCACGTTCTACGATTTCGATGGCGCGGTCAACGCCGGCACAAAATCCGCGGGGATTGGCGAGTAGGACTTTCATCGGTTCAGGTTTTGATCAATTCGATAATTATAACACTGTAGCAACTAGCTTTCTGATTGCGCCGGTTTGTCCGATCCCGTGAAACTACTCACAATCAGTATCGCCGCACCCGTGCTAATAGCCACGTCGGCGATATTGAACGCTGGCCAGGGGTAAGAGCCGATCCATACCTGGATGTAGTCGATCACATAACCGAGGTAAATACGGTCGATCAGGTTGCCGATCGCACCACCGAGTATCAAACAAAGAGAAATACCAGTTATTTTATCGCTGGGGGGTAGCTTCTTGATCCAGAAAATAATGATGATACTGATCGTGATTGTTGTGACCGTGAAAAACCAGCGTTGCCATCCGCCGGCACCGGCGAGAAAACTAAATGCCGCACCCGTATTATAAGTCAGGTACCACTCAAAAAAGGGGAAGACATTGACCCCCTGGTGCGGGGTCAACACCGTTTCAGCGACATATTTCGCTAGCTGATCCAGGGCAACTACCAGGGCACTGATCCATAACAGTCTTAATGGTGAGTTAGACATAATCGGGCTTAAGCATATCGCCGGATTTCACCATCACCATCGATATTCTCGATACAGCGACTACACAATTCCGGGTGTGTGTTGTGACTGCCCACTTCCTCGCGGTGATGCCAACAACGTATGCATTTGGCATGTTCGCTTACGGTCGCATCGACGACTATTTGGTGGTCGCCTGTGAGATGCACGGGGTTGGCATTTTTTAAATCGCTGATGGGTAACAATTTGGCTTCCGAGGTGATCAGAACGAAACGCAATTCATCATGAATTACCTGTAGCTGGTCGATTAGTGACTGGTCTGCATATATGGTCACTTCGGCGTCGAGGCTGGAGCCTATCGCACCATCCTGCCGCAAACCTTCGAGTTTTCTGGTCACTTCGATGCGGACTTGATCCACCATATCCCAGACTTCAGGTGTTATCTGATCGTTTTGGTAGTCGAACAGAGCATCGTACCACTCGGCAGTAAATATACCCAGATCATCACGTTTACCGGGCATGTTTTCCCACACTTCGTCAGCGCTAAAACTCAATATGGGTACGATCCAGCGTGTCATTGCTTCGGTAACATGGAACATCGCAGTCTGGCACGAACGCCGGGCCAGCGAGTTAGCCTGCGTGGTGTATTGCCGATCCTTGATTACATCGAGGTAATATCCGCCCAGTGTTTCGGAGCAGAAATTGTGAATTTTCTGTACCGCCACGTGAAACTGGTAAGTGTCATAAAGATGCTGTAATTCTTTTTGTAACGACAGGGTTTGCGCGATAACCCATTGGTCGAGAGCGAGTAGTTCGGATGCCGATACCAAATCCCTGACTGGATCGAAACCGTTGGTATTGGCTAGCAGGAAGCGTAGAGTATTGCGAATTCGCCGATATACATCGGCGGTGCGTTTCAGGATTTCGTCCGATATAGACATTTCCCCAGAGTAATCGGTCGCTGCAACCCAGAGGCGCAGGATATCGGCCCCCAGCGTATTGGTGACCTTGATCGGAGCAACGACATTACCGACTGACTTCGACATTTTCATCCCCCTGGCATCGACGGTGAAGCCATGAGTCAATACCTGGCGGTAAGGCGCCTGCCCGTGCATGGCGCACGAAGCCAATAAGGAAGAATGAAACCAGCCGCGATGCTGGTCAGAACCTTCCAGGTACATATCGGCAGGAAATTCAAACCGCTCATCCCTTTGTAGAACGCTGTAATGCGTTGTGCCCGAATCAAACCAGACATCCAGGGTATCGTTCAGCTTGATGTAGTCCTGTGCTGCATCGCCGAGTAATTCCTCGGCTTCGAGCGAAAACCAGGCTTGAATTCCGGCCACCTCGATACGTTGGGCGACTTGTTCAATCAGCTCGGCAGTATTCGGGTGTAATTCCCGTGATTCCTTGTGAACGAAAATCGGAATCGGCACACCCCAGTAACGCTGCCGCGAAATGCACCAGTCGGGGCGGTTTTCGATCATTCTTTCGATTCGAGCCTGTCCCCAGGAAGGCACCCATTGTACTTTTTTGATTTCCCGCATCGCGCATTCGCGCAAGCCTGCCTGCTCCATGCTGATGAACCATTGTGGGGTGGCGCGGAAGATAATCGGGGTTTTATGGCGCCAGCAATGTGGGTAACTGTGCAGAAATTTTTCCTCATGCTGTAACGCGTCGTTTTGTTTTAGTACCTCAATCACATGGTCGTTCGCACTAAACACGTGCTCGCCCGCGAAGAATTCGGTATTGGGTAAAAAGCAGCCATTGTCACCGACTGGGTTATAGATTTCGAGACCGTATTTTTTCCCGATCACGAAGTCATCCTGGCCGTGACCGGGGGCGGTATGGACCGCTCCAGTACCCGCTTCGAGGGTTACGTGATCGCCGACCACCACCAGTGCATCCTGTTGGTAAAACGGGTGGCGCAGAAGTTGATTTTCGAGCAGCTCGCCCTTGCCGTAAGCAATGACCTGGTATTCATCGATACCGTAGCGCGCCATCGCGTCTTTTACCAGGTCTTCGGCTAATACCAGGCGCTCTTTTCCGGACCTACCCTCGACCTGCAATACCACGTATTCGAAATTCGGATTGAGTGCCACCGCAAGGTTGGCTGGTAGTGTCCAGGGCGTTGTGGTCCAGATCAAAACCGACATGGGCCCTTCCCCCGGATGGCCCGGTGCTGTGTGCAGGGCGCTGATAAATGCATCCTCGTCGATGACCGGAAATTTGACATCTATAGCGGGAGAAGTCTTGTCTTTATAGTCGACTTCTGCCTCGGCGAGTGACGAGCCGCAATCGGTGCACCAGTGTACAGGCTTATCGCCCTTATGCAGGTGGCCGTTGGCGATGATAATACCCAGCGCGCGTACAATATTGGCCTCGGTTTCGAATTTCATCGTCAGGTAAGGGTTGTCCCAATCGCCGAGCACGCCGAGACGGATGAAATCAATTTTTTGACTTTCGATCTGTTTTTGCGCGTATTCCCGACAGGCCTGACGAAATTCGTCCACTTCGACCTTAACCCCGGCCTTGCCAATAGATTTTTCTACCTGGTGTTCGATCGGCAGGCCGTGGCAATCCCAGCCCGGCACGTAGGGGGCGTCGCTACCATTGAGGGTCCTGGCCTTGACGATCATGTCTTTCAAGATTTTGTTTACCGCATGACCAATATGAATATCACCATTAGCGTAGGGCGGGCCGTCGTGCAGAATGTAACGTTTCTTACCGGCGCGCGCTGCGCGAATTTTTTCGTATAGTTTTTGATCTTGCCATTTCTTCAGGCGTTCGGGCTCCTTGTTGGCAAGGTTGCCGCGCATAGGGAAATTGGTGTCGGGAAGATTTAAAGTTGATTTGTAATCGGTCACAAGGATTTTGCTTGCCTGTCTATTAATTCATAAAAATATCGTTTGGCCTCAACGACGTCTTTTTCGATGTTGATACCCAGTTCATGCAATGATTCGAATTTTTGCTCATCGCGTATTTTGTACAAAAACTCAACTTCGACACATTGGCCGTAAACATCCCGATTGAAATCGAGAATGAAAACTTCAAGGATAGTGTCGACGCCGTCAACTGTCGGGCGTGTGCCAATACTGGCCACACCCCTTAGTGCGCGATTATCTATACCTTTTACCGTTACCGCAAATATTCCTTTGACGATCAGGGTATTGTCGCCCATTTTAATATTAATCGTCGGAAATCCAAGCTCACGCCCCAGCTTTTTACCGTGGGCAATTTTGCCGGACAAAGAGTAGGGTCGCCCGAGGAGTTGCTCGGCCTTTATGAAATTGTCGTGCTGAATACTCTCGCGAATACGCGTACTACTCACCCGAGCGCCGTCGATCAACAGGGTTTCGGTATTCTCGACTACGAAATCATATTGTTGGCCGAAAGCCTGTAATAATTCAAAATTACCGGCTCGGTTTCTGCCAAAGCGGAAATCATCGCCGATTACCAGATGACGAACATTGAGTTGCGTAACCAGTATCTGCTCTACAAAGTCTTCGGCCGAGAGTTGTGCCAGGACCCGGTCAAACTTTAGACACAGCAGGTAGTCGATCTGCTGCGACTTCAGGTAAGCCAGTTTTTCGCGAAACCGTGCGAGCCTTTTCGGCGCCTGGTCGGGGGCGAAATATTCGATTGGCTGCGGTTCGAAAATCATTACGGTAGCGGGGAGATCGGATTGGTTGGCTATCGATTTAAGTTGTTTTAATATCAGCTGGTGGCCCAGGTGGATGCCATCGAAATTGCCGATCGTCACCACGCTCGGTGGTAAAGGTTTAGTTAGATTGTGTAGTCCGCGGATAAGTTGCATGGATAGAAAAAAGGTTCGCTTTTCAGATGGAAAAATAACTGCGCCGAATTCCCATTATCCAAAGCATCAGTGCGTAACACAAGATAGCCGACACAACGAGCCAGCCGAGTTGATAAACCCGCTCAAACCAGAGCCACTGGCTCCAGGTTTCGATCTGTGGCGATAATATCACGATTAGTGCTGACATCACGGTAGAAGCGATCACGATTTTTAACAATGGGAGTTTAAATGCCTCAAAGCGGTCGATAATCGAGTCTTTACTGAGTGTCAGGGCGAGCATTGCGGCATTGAAGTAGGCTGATAAGGTGGTAGCCAGTGCGAGCCCTACGTGCGGCGCGATAAAGTCGGTTTGTAACATCGATACCACAAAAATCACGTTTAACGCCATGTTGAGTAACATCGCCTGGATACCGATACGTACCGGGGTTTTGGTATCCTGGCGCGCATAAAAGCCACTGGCCAGGATCTTGATCAAAATGAAAGCCGGTAATCCGAGGCTGTAGGCCATGAGGCTGTACGACGCCATCAACGAATCTTTGATGCTGAACTCACCGTACTGAAAAAGCGTAGACAAAATAGGCAGCGCTAGCAGGAACAGTCCCACAGTAGCCGGAATTGCGATCAGTAGCGCAAGTTGTAATGCCCATTGCAGGGTTTGATTAAAATGGGTTGCACCTTTCCTGTAATGAGCCTCGGAGAGGTTGGGCAACACCACGGTAGCCAGTGCGATGCCGAATACGCCAAGTGGAAATTCCAGCAGGCGATCCGAATAGTATAACCAGGCCACGCTGCCTGATATCAGGAACGAAGCGATAAAAGTGTCGAACAGCAGGTTGATCTGGGCTACCGACGATCCAAACAGGGCAGGAATCATCAATTTGATTATTTTCTGCACCCCCTCGTGACGCCATCCCCAGGTTGGTTTCGGCAATAAACCCTCGCGGTAAAGAAATGGCAACTGGAATAACAACTGAACGATACCAGCGAGCAATACCCCCCAGGCCAGCGCTGTGACGGGTATTGCCAGCAGTGGGCTGAGCCAAATAGCGCAACCGATCATGCTCAGGTTCAACAGTACCGGGGTAAATGCCGGAACCGCAAAGTGCTTCCAGGTATTCAGGATACCGGCAGCCATAGCGGTCATCGATATCAACAGGATATAAGGGAAGGTGATGCGCAACATGTCGGCGGTGAGTTCGAATTTTTCTGGCTGGTCGATAAAACCGGCGGCAAAAATACGGATCAACAAGGGTGAGGCAAATACGCCGAGCAGGCTTAAAATAAGCAGTATTGCGCCGAGCGTACCGGCGACCTGGTTGATTAAATCACGCGTTTGAGCACGGGTATACTGGCTGCGGTATTCACTCAGTACAGGCACGAACGCGAGCGAAAAAGCACCCTCGGCGAATAGCCGGCGCAGGAAGTTCGGGATCTTGAAGGCGACAAAAAACGCGTCGGCAGCATCGCCGGCAGAGAAAAACCTTGCGATCACGATATCCCGTGTTAGTCCGAGAATACGTGACAATAATGTCATCGACCCGACCGATAGCGTTGATTTGACTAATGTGTTCAAGAGTACGTGCGAGTGATTGTGTTAAAAGCGCTGGATTTTAACATCTAAGCCACGGATATATCAGCTATTTCGGGTTGACAGCGCGCTTCGCAGTGAAGATAATGCGCGCCTGTTTTTCGAAGCCCAACCGGGAGTTAACCTTGGCGAATTCACCTTCAGCTAAAAAACGCGCCAACCAGGCCGAACAGCGCCGTCAGCAAAACGCCAGTCGTCGTTCGATGATGCGCACCTATATCAAAGCAACGGTTGCCGCGATCGCATCTTCCGACAAGACTGCTGCCGAGGTAGCTTTTAAAAAAGTGGTACCGATACTCGATAGCTCAGTCACCAGTGGGTTGATCAGCAAGAACAAGGCGGCCCG
>CAZJEJ010000061.1:0-13678 GCA_964544945.1 uncultured Gammaproteobacteria bacterium
CGCGAAGGTGGCCGAACCGTCGGTGCCGGTGTGGTATCTAAAATTATCGAGTAATAATTATGGCAACCAATCAAAATATTCGTATTCGTCTTAAAGCATTCGACCATCGTCTGATCGATCGCTCTGCGGCAGAAATCGTTGAAACAGCCAGGCGTACCGGTGCACGGGTGAAGGGGCCTATCCCTTTGCCGACCCGAAAAGAGCGTTTCACCATCCTCATTTCCCCTCATGTAAATAAGGATGCAAGGGATCAATATGAAATCAGAACACACAAACGTTTGATGGATATTGTCGATCCAACCGACAAGACCGTCGACGCGCTCATGAAGCTCGATCTGGCCGCTGGAGTGGATGTGCAAATTAAGCTTAACTGACGCCCTCAGACGTCATCCTGGAATTTCAGCAGGGATTATCCGGGATATTGTAAAAAACGTTAATTTAATTAGGTTGAATAAGGCTTAACTTACGCGTATTTATCTGGTATAGTGCGCGCCCTCGCGGCCTGGTGCGGTTTTTCCGTATCAGGCCGTGTGTTTGAAAAAAGCTAGTTAAATCAGTAGTTTAGGTTTTTAATAGAGGTTAGAAATGTCTCTCGGTTTGGTAGGACGTAAGGTCGGAATGACCCGGGTTTTTTCAGATGACGGTGTGTCAACAGCAGTGACCGTGATCGAAGTAGAACCCAACCGTGTTTCGCAGATAAAGACTGTCGAAATCGACGGCTATTCTGCGATTCAGGTGGTTACAGGTACTCGTCGAGCCAGCCGTGTGACCAAAGCGATGGCTGGTCATTATCGTAAGGCTAATATCGAGCCAGGTCGCGGTGCATGGGAGTTTCGTGTCGATTCGGTGGACGATATCGAGTTGGGTGCGGAAATTAAAGTCGATTTGTTCGAAGCCGGACAAACTGTCGATGTTTCCGGGGTGACCAAGGGAAAAGGTTTTCAGGGTGGTGTAAAGCGTCACAATTTCACCATGCAGGATGCTACTCACGGTAACTCTATCTCTCACCGCTCGAATGGTTCGATAGGTCAAAACCAGACACCGGGCCGAGTGTTCAAGGGTAAGAAGATGTCCGGACACATGGGGTCGGTAAAAAGCACTACGCAGAACCTCAAAATAGTACGTATCGATAGTGAACGAAACCTGCTGTTAATCAGTGGTTCGGTGCCCGGTTCGAAAAGCGGTGACGTGATAGTTCGTCCTGCGATCAAGCAATAAGAGAGTTATCGTAATGGATATAGCAATTCATCAATCCGGGAAAAAAGTATCTGTATCCGACGATGCGTTTGGCGCTGAGTTTAATGAAGCCCTGGTGCACCAACTGGTAGTCTCTTACATGAGTGCGGCTCGCGCCGGTACCAAAGCGCAGAAAAATCGCTCTGCGGCTAGTGGCGGTGGTGCCAAACCCTGGCGTCAAAAGGGTACAGGCAGGGCGCGTGCAGGTACCATCAGGAGCCCGATCTGGCGCTCTGGTGGTGTTACCTTTGCAGCGACTCCCCGTGACTATAGCAAGAAGATTAACAGGAAAATGTACCGTATCGGTATGCGCAGCCTGGTTTCGGAGCTGGTACGCCAGCAACGCCTGATCCTGATCGATAAGCTCGGAGTTAGCGAGGCAAAAACTGCAGAGATGCACAAACGGTTAAATGAGCTGGGCGTGAAAGATGCGCTGATTTTAACCGATGGACTGGACTCCAACGTATATCTGGCGGCCAGAAACATTCCTAATATTCAGGTTATGGATGTTGCGATCGTCGACCCCCTGAGTCTGCTAAAACAGAAGCACGTGGTGATCGATCAGGCAGCATTGAAAAAGCTCGAGGAGCGTTTATCATGAATGATCAGAGAATATTTCATATTCTGAAGTCTCCTCATATTTCAGAAAAAGCGGCGCTCCTCGGAGACGCTGCCAACCAGCAAGTATTCAAGGTAGCCACCGACGCAAAAAAGGCAGAAATTAAGGAAGCGGTCGAGCAGTTATTCAATGTCAAGGTAGCCAGTGTTCGCACCGTCAACGTCAGTGGCAAGTCCAAGCGGCAAGGTCAGCGTCGAGGTAGCCGCAGCGACTGGAAAAAGGCATACGTTTCACTCGAACAGGGTCATGAAATTGACCTTGCATCCATAGGCGCTTAGAACTCATGGCATTAATAAAGGCAAAACCTACCTCCCCAGGCCGACGCTTTGTTGTTTCGGTCAAGACCCCCGGTCTATTCGCGGGTAGACCCTACGAAGCGCTGGTAGAAAAGAAATCCAAAACCGGCGGTCGCAATAACGCCGGTCGAATTACTACGCGCCATATTGGTGGTGGGCACAAACAGCGCTACCGCATCATCGATTTCAGGCGTAATAAGGATGGCATCAGCGCGGTAGTTGAGCGTCTCGAATACGATCCGAATCGCAGCGCGCATATCGTACTGCTGAAATATATGGATGGTGAACGACGTTATATTATCGCGCCCAAAGGAATTGCTGAGGGCGCCGTGTTGCGCTCCGGCGATGACGCTGGAATCAAGACCGGTAACTGCCTGCCCTTGCGCAACATACCCGTGGGTACGATAGTGCACTGCGTCGAGTTGAAGCCAGGTAAAGGCGCGCAACTGGCCCGTTCTGCCGGCACATCTGCGCAATATGTGGCGCGCGATGGCGGTTACGCCACATTGAGATTACGCTCTGGCGAAATGCGCAAGGTTTTGGCAAATTGTCGCGCAGTGATTGGCGAAGTGGGTAATGGCGAACATAATTTACGGTCGCTCGGTAAGGCCGGTGCCTCGCGCTGGAGAGGGGTTCGTCCCACCGTGCGTGGTGTTGCGATGAACCCGGTTGATCACCCGCATGGTGGTGGTGAGGGTCGTACCTCTGGTGGTCGTCATCCGGTTTCACCCTGGGGTACTCCCACCAAGGGATTTAAAACACGATCTAATAAACGCACCGACAGGCTGATCGTGCGTAAACGGAGCAAGAGGTAATTAGCAATGCCACGTTCACTACGAAAAGGCCCATTCGTCGATCAGCATTTATCTGCAAAAGTGCAAGAGGCGGTTAAAACAAATAACAAACGCCCGATTAAAACCTGGTCGAGACGTTCGATGATCGTGCCGGAAATGGTCGGCTTGACCATAGCGGTGCATAACGGCAGGCAGCACGTACCAGTGTTGATTAATGAAAACATGGTGGGACACAAGTTGGGTGAATTTTCCCTTACTCGAACCTTCCGTGGTCATATAGTCGATAAGAAAGCGAGAAACAGGTAAGGCAAATGCAAACTAGTGCGAAACATCGTCATGCCAAAATCTCGGCGCAAAAATGTAGACTCGTGGCAGACCAGGTCAGGGGAATGCCGGTAGACAAGGCCTTGACACTATTAAACTTCAGCAACAGGAAAGCCGCGGTTATGTTGCGTAAGGTGTTAGAATCGGCGATCGCCAACGCGGAGCACAATGATGGCGCAGATATTGACGAGTTGAAAATTTCGTCCATATTCGTCGATCAGGGTCCGAGCCTGAAGCGCATGCGTGCGCGTGCGAAAGGGCGCGGCAACCGAATTTTGAAACGTACCAGTCACATCACCGTGACCGTTGCGGACAGCTAAAGAGGCACAGATGGGGCAAAAAGTACATCCTACAGGTTTCCGACTCGGTATTGCGACCGACTGGACATCGAAGTGGTATGCGGATAGCGCGCAATTTGCCGATTATCTCGCCGAAGATCTTAGAATTCGCGACTACCTGAAAAAGAAGCTGTCGCAGGCAGCGGTGAGTCGTATCCAGATTTCACGTCCAGCCAAGTCAGTCGCGGTCACGATTCATACCGCGCGCCCCGGTATAATTATCGGTAAGAAAGGGGAAGACATAGAAAAGTTACGTATCGAAGTCGCATCGCTGGTATCGGTACATATTAATAATGTAAAGATCAATATCGAAGAGATTCGTAAGCCCGAGCTAGACGCTCAACTGGTCGCCGAGGGTATTGCTTCGCAGCTAGAGCGTCGAGTGATGTTCCGCCGTGCGATGCGTCGTTCGGTCACCAACGCAATGCGCATTGGTGCGGAAGGCATCAAGATCAATGTATCAGGTCGACTCAACGGCGTAGAAATCGCTCGCAATGAATGGTATCGGGAAGGTCGTGTGCCTTTGCATACTTTACGAGCAGATGTCGATTACGGCTTCGCCGAAGCGCTTACCACTTATGGCATCCTGGGTGTCAAGGTATGGATATACAAGGGCGAAGTGTTCGATTTGAAAACTAAGCATTCAGGCAAGTCCGGGAAAGCGGGTAAGTAAGAGATTTAATTATGTTACAGCCTAAAAGAACAAAATTCAGAAAGCAGTTTAAAGGTCGTAACCGAGGCCTCGCAACGACTGGCGGTAAAGTCAGTTTTGGCGAATACGGGCTCAAGGCCGTCGGGCGTGGAAGAATTACCGCTCGCCAGATTGAGGCAGCACGACGTGCGATGACCCGCCATGTAAAACGCGGCGGCAAAATATGGATTCGTGTATTTCCAGATGTGCCCATATCCAAAAAACCCCTTGAAGTACGCATGGGTAAGGGTAAGGGCAACGTCGAATACTGGATTTGTAAAATCCAGCCCGGACGTGTGCTGTATGAAATGGAAGGGGTTAGCGAGGGAATCGCACGCGAGGCGTTTCGACTCGCTGCGGCCAAGCTTCCGTTCAAGACAACATTTGTTTCACGGCAGGTTATGTGATGGACGTATCAGAATTGAAATCGAAATCGGAGCAGGAATTGCGAGACGAGTTAAACGCGCTGCTGCGTGAGCAGTTTAATCTGCGTATGCAAAAAGGAATTAACCCCGATGGCATTCGTCCAGACCAGTTTTCTAAAGTCCGCAGGAATATTGCCAGGGTAAAAACAGTAATGAATGCCAATAGAGGCAGTAAGCAATCATGAGTGATTCGAAGGTTTTAAGAATTCAGACGGGATCGGTCGTGAGTGACAAAATGGATAAATCGGCCACGATACTGATCGAGCGAAAGGTCAAGCACCCGATATATGGCAAGTTTGTGAAGAAATCGACCAAACTGCATTTCCATGATGAAAATAACGAGTGTGTTATCGGAGATACCGTGCAGATTTCTGAATGTCGCCCGATTTCCAGGACTAAATCCTGGACGCTTGTAAAAGTAGTAGATAAGGCCGGTTAGGCTCTAAACAGGTAGATAGTCATGATTCAAATGCAAACAGTTTTGAACGCGGCCGACAACAGCGGTGCGCGCAAGATGCAATGCATCAAAGTGCTCGGTGGATCGAAGCGCCGTTACGCGGCCATCGGTGACATCATCAAGGTGAGCATCAAGGATGCAATCCCGCGTGGAAAAGTCAAGAAGGGCGAAGTTTACAACGCCGTGGTGGTGCGAACCGCGAATGGTGTTCGCCGCCCCGATGGTTCGCTGATCAGATTCGATAGTAATGCAGCGGTTATTCTGAATAACAATCTGCAACCCATAGGCACGCGTATATTCGGCCCGGTAACGCGCGAGTTACGCGGCGAAAAATTCATGAAAATTATCTCGCTTGCGCCCGAAGTGCTCTAGCATGATAGACCACAGAAAACGGTAATCGAGAATTAAGCTTATGCAAAAGATTAAGAAAGGCGACGAAGTCATTGTCATAGCAGGCCGTAGCAAGGGTCAGCGCGGCAATGTATTGAAACGGCTGGACGATGGCCGTTTGATGGTGGAAAACGTCAATATGGTAAAAAAACACGTCAAGGGCAATCCGCGCACTGGCGAGGGTGGCGGTATCACCGATCAGGAAGCGCCAATACAACGTTCCAATGTCATGTTGTTCAATCCGCATACGCAAAAAGGCGATCGGGTTGGTTTCAAGACCCTGGAGGATAACCGTAAGGTTCGCTATTTCAAATCAAACGGCGAAGTAGTCGATATCTAGGAATAAGTGATGACTAGACTAGAAAAATATTTTAATGACACGGTCGCCAGGGATTTGCAAAGCAAGTTTTCCTATTCGTCGAGTATGCAGATTCCGCACGTATCGAAAATTACCCTCAACATGGGGGTTGGTGAAGCTTCTCAAGATAAGAAGCTCATCGATCATGCGGTTAAGGATTTGACCCTGATAGCCGGTCAGAAGCCAATAGTAACGGTAGCGAAAAAAGCGATAGCGGGATTCAAAATTCGTGAAGGCATGCCTATCGGTTGCAAGGTCACGCTACGTCGAGACCGGATGTACGAATTTATGGACCGACTGATCAATTTTTCGATTCCCCGTATTCGCGATTTCCGTGGTTTGAGCGCGAAAGCGTTTGATGGCCAGGGTAACTACAATATGGGTATCAGCGAGCAGATCGCTTTCCCGGAAATCGATTACGACAAGATCGACAAGTTGCGTGGATTAAATATATGTATAACCACCACGGCGCGCACCGACGAAGAAGGCCGTGCGCTACTGTCTGCTTTTCAATTTCCTTTTAAGCAGCAATAACAGAGTTTAATATTATGGTTAAAAATAATGGCTAAAAATTCCATGGTTCAGCGTGAATTAAAACGCAGCAAGATGGTTGCTCGCTACGCTGATAAGAGAAACGCATTGAAGGCTACGATCAAGAGCACCGACACCAGTTTTAACGAGAGAATGGTTGCGGTCGAAGCCCTGCAAAAACTACCGAGGGACTCTGCCCCGGTACGACAGCATAATCGCTGTCGTATTACCGGAAGACCCCATGGCGTTTACCGAAAATTTGGACTATGCCGAAACAAGATCCGGGAAGCCGCGATGCGTGGCGATATTCCTGGTCTGGTTATGGCGAGCTGGTAAGAGAAAATACGATGAGCCTACAAGATCCAATTTCAGATATGTTGACTCGCGTGCGCAATGCGCAGAAAGCGAGCAAGGTCAACGTCGTAATGCCTTCCTCAACGCAAAAGGTCAGTGTTGCGGCCGTGCTTAAGGATGAAGGATATATTACTGATTTTAAGGTGTCCGGGGATACGAAGAAATCGCTAACGATCGAGTTGAAATACTATCAGGGTAAACCCGTGATCGAGAGCATTAAGCGGATTAGCCGCCCGGGCCTGCGAATTTTCAAGGCAAAAGATGAACTCCCATCGGTCAACGGTGGCCTGGGGATTTCGATTATATCGACTTCCCAGGGCTTGATGACCGATAGACAGGCGAAAGCGGCAGGTCATGGCGGTGAAGTCATCTGTTTGGTCGTATAGGGTTATATAGGTAAGTAACGAGATGTCTAGAATTGCAAAAAAACCGGTCGAAATACCCAGTGGTGTAGAGTTTAGCATCAACGGCCGTGAGCTATTAGCCAAAGGGCCGAAAGGGAGCCTTTCGGTGACATTGCACCAAAGTGTCAATGTTAAACAAGATGAGAATTTGTTGTTATTTTCGCCTAAGGATGATGAAAAGTCCTCCATGGCGTTAACTGGAACCATGCGTGCGGTGGTAAACAATATTGTGACCGGTGTATCGACCGGATATGAAAAAAAGCTGGTGCTGGTTGGCGTAGGATACCGTGCCCAGGTGCAGGGTAATAACCTGAAGCTATCGCTTGGATTATCGCATCCGGTAAATTACCAGGTGCCCGAAGGTATAGAAGTCGAAATGCCCAGCGTAACGGAAATCACCGTGCGCGGTTGCAGCAAGCAACAGGTGGGACAGGTATGCGCAGAAATTCGCGCCTTCAGGCCACCCGAGCCTTATAAAGGCAAGGGTGTCAAATATCACGATGAACAAATCGTCAGAAAAGACGCGAAGAAGAAGTAGGCTGACCATGGATAAAAAATCATCTCGATTGAGGCGCTCGCGCCGTACACGAGCAAAAATTGCGTCACTTGGTGTTGATCGTCTGACGGTACATCGCACGCCACGACACACCTACGCGCAAGTATTTTCAGGGAAAACCGGTAGCGTGGTTGTGGCCACTTCGACCCTGGCCGCCGAAGTCAGGAAATTGATCAAGTACTCGGGCAATGTCGATGCCGCCGCCGCGGTAGGAAAAGTGATTGCGGACAAGGCAAAAAAGGCGGGCATAGAGACCGTCGCGTTTGATCGGTCTGGTTTCAAGTATCACGGCAGGGTAAAGGCACTGGCCGATTCTGCGCGTGAAAACGGTTTACAATTTTAAGCTTGCCAATAGCTGGAGTATAGAATGGCAGATCACAGAAATTCAAAAGCAGGCGACGATCTGACGGAAAAGCTGGTCGCTGTGAATCGCGTTGCCAAGGTGGTCAAAGGTGGCCGTCAGTTTGGATTCACCGCCCTGACCGTGGTTGGCGATGGTAACGGAAAAGTAGGTTTCGGTTACGGTAAGGCGCGCGAGGTTCCACTTGCGATTCAAAAAGCAATGGAGAAAGCACGTGCCAACATGATCAAGGTTTCGATCAAGAATGGAACCCTGCAATACCCGCTCAAAGGGCGCCACGGGGCGGCAAAAGTTTATATGCAGCCGGCGTCTGAAGGTACCGGTGTAATCGCCGGCGGTGCGATGCGTGCAGTATTTGAAGCGGTCGGTGTGCACAATGTACTGGCTAAATGTAATGGTTCGCGTAACCCGATTAATCTGGTTAGAGCAACCATTAGCGGCTTGCAAAATATGAAGTCGCCAGAAGATATCGCCGCCAAGCGTGGCAAAACGGTTGAGGAAATCGCAGGTTAATCGATATGGTTGAAGAAGATAAAACCGTTAAGAAGGCGGCAAAAAAATCCGTCAAAGAGACTGCGACCAAATCGGTAAAGAAAACCGTAAAGACCGCTGTCAAGAAAGCTGTCACAGCACCTGTCAGGGAAGTCGCCGCGGCGCCTGAAAAGAAAGCGTCTAAAAAGTCGAGCAAGAAATCAGACAAATTGTTAAGCCTGACCCTGATCCGTAGTAAACATGGCAGACTGGCTTCGCATAAAGCCTGTGTCGCGGGCCTGGGGTTGCGAAGGATGCACCAGACCGTGGAAGTGATCGATACACCCGAAAACAGGGGCATGATTAATAAGGTGCACTACCTGTTGAACGTCGAGGAAGTGTGATGTACCTGAATAGCTTAAAACCCGCGAAGGGCTCCAGCAAGGCATCGAAACGTGTAGGTCGTGGTACTGGTTCCGGTTCAGGCAAGACCTGCGGACGCGGTCACAAGGGGCAGAAATCACGCTCTGGTGGTGGTGTGCGAGTCGGTTTTGAAGGCGGGCAAATGGTATTGCAAATGCGTCTGCCTAAATTCGGTTTTAGCTCACGTATATCAAGATACTCGGCCGAAGTACGCCTCAGCGAAATTGAATTATCCGGTCTGGAATCGATCACCCTGGCGACCCTGATCGAGGCAAATATCGTTCCACAGCAGACAAAAAAGGCAAAGATTATCCTTTCAGGTGAAATTTCACGCAAAGTTACCGTGGGTGGTGGTGTGCTAGCTACCAGGGGTGCGAAATCCGCCATCGAAAAAGCCGGTGGTAAAGTAGAAGAAGTAGGCAACGAAGCGGGTAAGAAAGAGAAATAGCAATGGCCGGTCCCTCTGCATCACAAGTAGCCAATAGCATGTCAGGTGGTAACCTGAGCGAATTAAGAAGACGTATATTCTTTTTAATCGGCGCGTTGATCGTCTTTCGTATCGGTACCTTCATCCCGGTTTCGGGCATAGATATTAACGTGATGCGGGAAATTTTCGATCAACAGAGAACCGGCATTCTGGGCATGTTTAATATGTTTTCAGGCGGTGCTCTGGAGCGGATGTCTATTTTTGCGCTGGGGATTATGCCCTATATTTCTGCGTCGATTATCATGCAGTTAATGAGCGTTGCGGTACCCACTTTGCAGCAACTAAAAAAGGAAGGTGAGTCGGGGCGTCGAAAAATTACCCAGTACACCCGCTATGGCACGGTGGTGCTCGCTACCTTCCAGTCGATCGGTATCTCGGTAGCCCTGTCCGGACAAAGCGCGGGCGCCAATGCCCTGGTTTTAAATCCCGGGCCATCGTTTATTTTTACCGCGGCGGTAACCCTGGTGACAGGTACTTTGTTCCTGATGTGGTTAGGCGAGCAGATCACCGAGCGCGGTATCGGCAATGGTATTTCGATGCTGATATTTGCTGGTATTGTTGCCGGTCTCCCTTCGGCGATAGGCAATACTTTCGAGTTGGTTAGAACTGGAGAATTGAATTCGATCGTCATTTTGGGGCTGTTCGTTGGTGTCCTGGGCGTGACCTTTTTCGTCGTATTTGTCGAACGCGGACAGCGCCGCATTACGGTCAACTATGCGAAACGCCAACAGGGACGAAAAATGTATGCTGCACAAAGCAGCCACTTGCCGTTGAAGATTAACATGGCAGGTGTCATACCACCCATTTTTGCCTCGAGTATTATTTTGTTTCCGGCTACCCTCGGGAGCTGGTTCGGGCAGGCAGAGGGTATGCGCTGGTTACAGGACTTGTCGGCGACTTTATCGCCCGGTCAGCCACTGTATATTATGTTTTACGCGGCCGCGATTATCTTCTTTTGCTTTTTCTATACGGCGTTGGTATTTAACCCAAAAGAGACCGCAGATAACTTGAAAAAATCGGGTGCGTTTATTCCTGGTATTCGGCCCGGTAACCAAACAGCGACCTACATCGATGGTGTGATGACGCGACTGACCCTGGTTGGCGCGTTGTATATTACCAGCGTGTCTCTGCTCCCAGAGTTTCTAATTTTATTTTGGAATGTGCCATTTTATTTTGGCGGCACATCATTGTTAATCATCGTCATTGTGGTGATGGATTTTATGTCACAGGTACAGGCGCATTTGATGAGTCACCAATATGATGGCTTGATGAAAAAGTCAAATTTCAAGGGTTATGGCGGTGCAGGAACCGTGCGGTAGGACGTTAATAGTCCAGGGCAAAAGGTACAGATATGAAAGTTAGAGCTTCCGTCAAAAAGATGTGTAAGAACTGCAAGATCATTCGTCGCAATGGTGCGGTTCGAGTGATTTGTAAAGACCCGCGCCACAAACAGCGCCAGGGTTAACAGGCAGGTATTCAGGTGATTGATTTTTCATCGGCCAGCGGCTAGAATCTGCGCCCGTTTGATTCCCGTTTAATTTAGGAGAATTTGTTTTTATGGCTCGTATAGCTGGTGTAAACATACCGGATAACAAGCATACAGTGATTGCCTTACAGGCAATTTTTGGTATTGGCGCGACTCGCTCGGCCACCATCTGTAGTGAGGCCGGAATTAACCCTGAGACTAAGGTTCGAGATTTAAGCGAAGAACAACTGGAACAGATTCGAGCGATGGTTGATGTTATTCCGACAGAGGGTGACCTTCGCCGTGAAATTTCCATGAATATCAAGCGCCTAATGGATCTGGGTACGAATCGTGGCATACGTCATCGTCGTGGCTTACCTTTACGTGGCCAGCGTACTAAAACCAATGCTCGTACACGCAAGGGCCCCAGACGCCCATTGAAACGATAGGCTAAAAAGAGATATGGCTGATAACTCACCCCGCTCCAAGAAGAAAGTAAAACGCGTCGTGTCAGACGGTGTCGCGCACATCCACGCCACCTTTAATAACACGATAGTCACCATTAGCGATCGTCAGGGTAACACCCTGACATGGGCCACTGCAGGCGGCTCAGGTTTTCGTGGGTCACGCAAAAGTACGCCGTTCGCCGCACAGGTAGCAGCCGAGAGAGCGGGCCAGGCGGCTCAGGAAATGGGCATGAAAAATCTGGAAGTGATGGTTAAGGGTCCGGGTCCGGGGCGTGATTCTGCGGTACGAGCGCTGAATGCGATCGGCTTCAAGATTTCTCGAATCGACGACGTGACGCCTATTCCGCACAATGGATGTCGGCCGCCGAAGAAACGTCGCGTTTAGACAGGATTAGATTATGTCAAAATATATAGGACCAAAATGTAAGTTGATGCGTCGAGAAGGGTCTGATTTGAGCCTCAAGTCGTCACGTCGCGCTGTCGATACTAAATGCAAAATTGACAATCCACCCGGAATGCACGGGACTGGAACTCGCAGACCGAGAGTATCGGACTATGGCCTGCAGCTACGTGAAAAGCAAAAGGTGAGAAGAATTTACGGCGTTCTCGAAAAGCAGTTTAGAAACTACTACAAGGAAGCTTCGCGCCTGAAAGGTTCAACTGGCGAAAATCTATTGCAATTGCTGGAATCACGTCTGGATAACGTCGTGTATCGTATGGGTTTTGCTTCTACCCGCTCTGAAGCCCGCCAACTGGTGAGCCACAAGGCAATACAGGTTAATGGATCGACCGTGAACGTGGCGTCCTATGTCGTAAAACCATCTGACCTGATCAGTGTGCGCGAAAAGTCACGCAAGCAGGCGCGTATTGGTGAGGCCATGGCACTAGCCGAACAGATAGGATTCCCGAACTGGATTGATGTCAATCATGGCAAGTTTGAAGGTATATTTACGGCCTTCCCGCTACGCAGTGATTTGCCACCAGATATCAACGAACAGTTGATCGTTGAACTTTACTCTAAATAATTAGCGAGTCGATTTATGTCATTAAAAATATATTCTGATTTGCTTAAGCCGAAACAGGTGAAAGTCGAAGAACAAAAGGCCTACCACGCCAAGGTTTCGATCGAACCACTGGAAAGAGGCTTTGGGCACACGCTCGGAAATGCGTTGAGAAGGATCCTGCTATCTTCGATCTCAGGTTGCGCGATTGTCGATGTAAAGATCGAAGGTGTACTGCATGAATACACCACCATCGATGGTATCCAGGAAGACGTGATCGATATCATGTTAAACCTGAAGGGTGTCGGGCTCATCATGCATGCCAAAGATGAAGCGACTCTGACCATTAGAAAAAAAGGACCAGGTTTGGTGACTGCCGGTGATATTCAGCTAGATCACGACATCGAAGTGGCCGACCCGGATTACGTGATCGCCACCTTAACCAAGGCGACCGAATTTTCTGCTTCCCTGCACGTGATGAAAGGCAGGGGCTACCAGGCAGCCAATACACGCCAGATTTCAGAAGAAGATACAGCACTCGGTCATTTGCAACTCGATGCTTCGTTTTCACCGGTACGAAAGATTGCCTACAGCGTCGAAGCGGCGCGGGTCGAACAGCGTACCGACCTCGACAAACTGATCATCGATATCGAAACCAATGGCACGATCGATCCAGAAGAAGCGATCCGAATTGCGGGTAGTATCCTGAAAGACCAGTTGTCGGTATTCGTGAACCTTGAGGGGTCCGATGAAGTGGAAGAAGTAGAACCCGAATCATTGATCGATCCGATTCTACTGCGCCCGGTCGACGACCTGGAGCTGACTGTGCGCTCCGCCAACTGCCTCAAGGCAGAAAACATTTATTATATTGGTGACTTGATCCAGCGTACCGAAGTCGAATTGTTGAAGACGCCAAACCTGGGTAAAAAATCGCTGACAGAAATCAAGGATGTACTGGCATCCTACAGTCTTTCACTAGGCATGCGTTTGGAGAACTGGCCACCGGCCAGTCTCGAAAATGACAGCAAGTTAGCGAGTTAAAAGAGGTTTAGAAAATGCGACATCGTAATAGCGGGCGTCAACTCAACCGCAATAGTACACATCGTAAGGCCATGTTCAAAAATATGGCAGCGTCACTGTTCGATCACGAGGTGATTAAAACAACCCTGCCTAAAGCAAAGGAGTTACGTCGCGTAGCAGAGCCGTTAATCACGCTCGCCAAGGAAGATA
>CAZJEJ010000062.1:0-13564 GCA_964544945.1 uncultured Gammaproteobacteria bacterium
ATACCGCTTTTCCCGGCAACTATGTTTTTCCAGGACTCTTCGACGGTATTACCAACGGGAGTCAATAAACCAAGGCCGGTTATTACTACACGACGTTTTGACAAAGTTGAACCTCTTTAACTATACGAATTTCGGCCATAAACTAAAATGCCGCTCAACATACTAGATGGTAAGCGGCATTACCCAAACCGGGTTAACTTATACGTTAGCGTTGACGTAGTCGATCGCGAGCTGAACACTAGTGATTTTCTCAGCCTCTTCGTCGGGAATTTCTGTTTCGAATTCTTCCTCAAGGGCCATGACCAGTTCTACGGTATCGAGCGAGTCAGCTCCCAGATCATCTACGAAAGATGCTTCGTTAGTTACATCCTCTTCTTTAGCGCCTAATTGTTCTGCAACAATTTTTTTTACACGTTCTTCAACAGAGCTCATTTCAGAGTTTCTCCTGGTTGTTAATTCAATAGCTTTTTAAGTGGCGATATTGTATTGAAAACGACTGCGAGTTGCCAGAATTGTCTCTATTTTTTATTTCTCTTAATTAACAAGCACTTAGATACAAATCATGATTGACACAAGACAATCAGTGGTTCAAATACACCCAAATATAAACCGATAATCATGGTATTCCCCTTTATTTTACCGGGTATTTGAATGTAAAGGTACGAATTTATGGCATGTACATTCCGCCGTTGACGTGGAGGGTTTCTCCCGTGATGTAGGCTGCCGCAGGTGAAGCCAGAAAAACCACCGCTGCCGCCACTTCTTCTGCGTTCCCGAGCCTGCCCAGGGGTATCTGCCTGGTGAGACTATCACGCTGTTCATCCCCGAGCGCGCGGGTCATATCGGTATCGATAAAGCCTGGTGCTACCGTATTTACGGTGATATTTCTTGATCCAATTTCGCGAGCCAGCGATTTACTGAACCCAACTAACCCTGCTTTCGCTGCCGCATAGTTGGTTTGCCCCGGATTACCCGTGGCGCCAACTACTGATGAAATATTAATGATTCGGCCATTTCTTTTTTTCATCATCGCCCTTACCACGGCTTTTGACATTCGAAAAATAGAAGTCAGGTTGGTATTGATGATGTCATCCCATTGTTCATCTTTCATCATCACTAATAAATTATCACGCGTTATTCCAGCGTTGTTAACGAGGATATCAGGCGTTCCAAATTCATCGCCTACCCGCTTTAAACACTGGGCGACTGATTCTGGATCGGTTACATTTAAAACCATGCCTGTTCCCTTGATGCCGCTCGCCTGAAGCGCTGTCGCGATCTTCTCGGCTCCAGCTTCACTCGTGGCAGTACCAATTACTGTCGCTTTTTGTTCCCCCAGAGCTTGAACGATGGCGGTTCCTATACCTCGACTGGCACCAGTCACCAAAGCAATTTGATTAGCTAGCATATTTAGTACTCCGAAAAATATTGGATTGTATTTTCTAGCGAAACAGCATCGAATACAGCTTGCGCCTGCATCGTTTTTTCAATTCTTCTGGTCAATCCACTCAACACTTTTCCGGGACCGCACTCAACCAGGCACTCTATGCCCTGGAAATGTATTTCGCGAACTACGTCAGCCCAAAGGACAGGTTGGTATAAATGCTTCTTCAATAATTGTTTTATTTCATCAACTGTCTTTGCGATTCCTGCGCTTTGATTATGAATAACAGGTATTTTCGGCATAGAAAACTGGGTCGAGTTAATTATTTCAAACAAGTCCTCAGCCACCTCTTGCATAAGTGAGCTATGCGAAGGAACACTGACAGCCAGTGGTAGTGTTCGTTTGGCGCCCATAGCTTTGGCAATTTTCAGTGCCGCATCCACCGCTTCTTTATGCCCTGATATGGCAACCTGACCGGGTGCGTTGAAATTGGTAGCTTCTACGATACCTTCCTGAACCTTAGCACAGGCTTCTATTACCGCTTCGTCCTCGAGCCCAAGAATAACCGCCATCGAACCTTCGCGTGTCGCCACCACCGAACGCATTAACTCGCCGCGTTTGGCTACAAGTTTAACCGCGTTTTCAAGATCGAGGCTTTGAGCACACACCAACGCACTGTATTCACCAAAACTATGCCCCGCCATTAGACTCGCACGTGGAATATCACTTTGTTGGTTAGCAATTTTCCAACTTGCTACGCCAGCGCAAAGCATTGCCGGTTGTGTAATTTCCGTCTGATTCAGTCGTTTCTCTGGTCCGTCAGACACCAGTCGCCACAAGTCGTATCCGAGCGCATCAGATGCCTGCCCGTAGGTGTCTTTTACCAGGCTTTGGTAGTCGCCCCATGCCGTCATCATACCGACCGACTGCGCACCCTGCCCAGGAAACACAAATGCTATTTTTGTCATTTAATTGGTTCAAAAAATAAGGCAAATAATATCACAGCCATTCCCGGCACCCTATAAGCTTGTTTTCCGTCGGGTCCCTGGTGTATCAATCTAGTTGCCATCGAGAGAAAATAATGGATAATGACGCGTCTTTAAACAAAGGGTTAAATAATGCCAAAAGGCGACCATATCGAAATGCGGGGCACGGTAAAAGATACCCTGCCTAATACCATGTTTCGAGTCGAGTTAGAAAATGGTCACGTCGTCACTGCCCACATATCTGGCAAGATGCGTAAACACTACATCCGCATTTTAACCGGCGATACCGTAACTGTTGAATTGACCCCATACGATTTGAGCAAGGGCAGGATTACATTCCGCGACAGATAAGTGATGCGAGTATAGACGCTTAAGCGTCTGCTGGTTCCTTGTTGATAGATTTAACCCGACAAACTAGTCTGTTATCACTGACGTCAATTTTGACATGACCGCCATTGATCAAATCACCGAATAACAGTTCGTCTGCGAGTACCTGCTTAATTTCATCCTGAATCACTCGGGCCATTGGTCTGGCTCCCATCATTGGATCGTAACCCTTTTCGGCGAGGCATTGTCTGGCGGCATCCGTTACAGTCATGCTAACCTTTTTTTCCTCGAGTTGGGATTCGAGTTCGATCAGGAATTTGTCTACTACATTCAATATCACCTTGGTATCTAGTGATTTGAAGTAAATGACGGCGTCTAGCCGGTTTCTGAATTCGGGGGTAAAAATCTTTTTAATCGCCTCCCCTGCATCCTTACTATTGTCCTGTACGGTAAAACCCATCGAAGAACGGCTGATTAAATCGCCACCAGCATTGGTGGTCATGATCAGGATAACATTACGAAAATCGGCCTTTCTGCCGTTGCTGTCGGTCAGGGTTCCATTGTCCATGACCTGTAACAACAAATTGAAAACATCGGGGTGTGCTTTTTCTATCTCATCCAGCAGTACCACCGAATAGGGATGCTTATTGAGTTCTTCGGTAAGCAAACCACCCTGATCGTAGCCTACATAACCAGGTGGTGCTCCAATCAATCTCGAAACAGTGTGCCTTTCCATATATTCGGACATGTCAAATCGAATCAATTCGATCCCCATGATTTTTGCTATCTGGCGACATACTTCGGTTTTACCGACTCCCGTTGGGCCGGCGAACAAAAACGATCCTACCGGTTTCATATCGCGGCCTAGCCCGGAACGTGACATTTTAATCGCGGCATCCAGTGCGTTGATCGCCTCATCCTGACCAAACACTACCCTCGACAGGTTTTTACCCAGATATTTTAGCATTTTGAGGTCAGAGGAATTGACTGCATTCGCTGGAATCCGAGCAATTTTGGCGACTATATTCTCAATGTCATGAATGCCGATTGTTTTCTTGCGTTGTTTAACCGGCAGTAATCGGCGTTTTGCGCCGGCCTCGTCGATGACGTCAATGGCCTTGTCGGGCAGGTGTCGGTCATTTATATATCGGGATGCCAACTCTGCTGCCTTGCGTAAAGCCTGCAGCGTATACTTGACGTTATGGTGTTCTTCAAAGCGAGTCTTCAAGCCTTTCAGAATCAGGTAGGATTCTTCTATACTCGGCTCCGGCACGTCGATTTTTTGAAATCGTCTGGCCAGGGCTCGATCTTTTTCAAAAATTCCGCGAAATTCGGTATAGGTAGTCGAGCCGATGCATTTTATATCACCGCTAGCCAGTACAGGCTTGATTAAATTGGAAGCGTCCATCACCCCGCCCGATGCTGATCCTGCACCGATAATGGTGTGAATTTCATCAATAAACAGTACCGATCCTGGCTCGTTTTTCAGCTGATTGATAACGGCTTTTAACCTTTTTTCGAAATCACCCCGATATTTGGTACCCGCCACCAGGGCTCCGAGATCAAGCGCATAGATATTACTCTCGAGTAAAATGTCGGGCACTTCTTCCTCGACTATTTTCCTTGCCAGACCTTCGGCTATAGCGGTCTTGCCCACACCCGCCTCACCGACGAGTAAGGGATTATTTTTTCGACGTCGGCAAAGAGTTTGAATGATACGGTCAATTTCAATGTCTCGGCCAATCAGTGGATCGATCTTTCCTTCCATCGCAAGCTGGTTCAAATTGGTAGCAAATTGTTCCAGTGGATTTGTTTTGTCGGTATCAGTGGAGACCGCATCGGAATCGTGAGTAAATGACTCATCCTCATTATTGTCACTAATACGAGAAATGCCATGCGATAAGTAATTGGTGATGTCGAGGCGTTCGATATTGTGTTTGTTCAACAGGTAAACTGCGTGAGAATCCTGCTCAGAAAATATTGCGACCAGAACATTGGCGCCGGATACCTCTCCATTTCCAGAGGATTGCACATGAAACAACGCACGCTGCAGCACTCGCTGGAACCCCAGGGTCGGCTGGGTATCCCGGTCTTCATCGTCTAGTAGTAACGGTGTATTCTGGTCTACAAAAATTTCAAGTTCGGTTTTTAATAACTGTACATTACCACCACAGGCTTCCAAAACCGCCGACGAGGCATCGTTGCCTGTTAGCATTAATAGAAGGTGTTCAACAGTGATAAATTCGTGTCGCTTTTCATTAGCTTCATGAAAAGCTCTGTTGAGTGACTGCTCAAGTTCTTTGTTTAACATCTCATCTACCCAGAATACAAACCTTCACACTTTGAATTAATATAGCCTATTTGACCTGCAAATATTCGGTTTATTCAACTATTTTTATAAACAATGTCGAATAATTACCATTTCTGGCTATCAGGCCTCGGTCCGCTTTCATGCAATACGTGGGTTAGTCTAATTTTCCTCTATATCGCATAATAGTGGGTGTTTGTTTTCACGCGAATAGCTGTTTACCTGAGTAATCTTTGTCTCGGCAATGTCGCGGGTGAAAATTCCACACACCCCTTTTCCCGATTTGTGTACATTTAACATAATGCGCGTCGCGTCCTCCCGATTGTGTCCAAAAATCGCTTCAAGAACATGTACGACGAATTCCATCGGTGTATAGTCATCGTTAAGAATGATGACCCTGTACATCGGTGGTTTGCTGAGTTTTGATTTGGTGCTCTCAAGTAACAGCGTGTCATCATCATCGTAGTCAATGTGCTGTTCGGACATGAGGTGTTCCTGCCATTTTTCAATGGTTATAAAATAAGGCGGGGCTTGATAAATTTCAAGGCCTGGTTATCACTTATATCCTCTGGATTAATTTTAATTATACCAAATACTCCTGGTTATTTGCGCCGTTATGATGAAGGCCCCAAGGATTTGCAGGCACAGAATATTCGATCGGTTAGCAATTAACCTGACCCCAGCTTGCTCTGGCAGAAGTTGATATTAGTCAATACCCGACCATAAATTTCCGGTATATTTCCCCGGCTAACAGGCTTTCTGTTATATAATTCTTTGACTTTAAGATTATTTCAACACGACTTTAAACAAGAGGCATCTATGAGTTATCAGCATATAAAAATACCCGAACAGGGCCAGAAAATCACTGCAAACGAAGACTTTAGCCTCAATGTTCCAGACAATCCTGTCATACCTTTTATTGAGGGTGATGGTATCGGCATCGATATCACTCCGGTTATGATAGATGTGGTAAATGCTGCAGTGGAGCGCGCCTATGCAGGGAAGAAAAGTATCGAGTGGATGGAAGTTTACGCGGGCGAAAAAGCCACCAAGGTTTACGGCGAAGACGAATGGCTTCCGCAGGAATCTTTGTCCGCAATGCAAGATTATATCGTTTCTATAAAAGGGCCTCTGACCACGCCAATCGGTGGTGGCATTCGATCGTTGAATGTATCGATAAGGCAAAAACTCGACCTTTACGCGTGCGTAAGACCGGTTCGTTATTTTTCCGGTATTCAGACACCTGTGAAGCGACCCGAAGATACCGACATGGTTATTTACCGCGAGAATACCGAGGACATATATGCGGGTATTGAGTGGGAGTCAGGCTCTGAGGAAGTTAAGAAGGTGATTAAGTTTTTTACCGAAGAAATGGGCGTAACCAGCATCCGCTTTCCCGAAACTTCCAGCATAGGTGTCAAGCCGGTCTCTTCCGAGGGTACCAAACGGCTAGTTCGCAAGGCGTTCCAGTACGCAATCGACAATGATCGAAAATCGGTCACGCTGGTGCACAAAGGCAATATCATGAAGTATACCGAAGGCGGATTTAGAAACTGGGGATACGAGCTGGCCAGGGAGCTTTACGGTGCTGAGGAAATTGATGGTGGCCCCTGGTGTGAATTTAAAAATCCTAAAACAGGCAATACGATTACGGTAAAAGACGTTATTGCCGACGCCTTTCTCCAGCAAATTCTGACACGACCCAAAGAATACGATGTTATCGCGACGTTGAATTTAAACGGCGACTATATCTCTGATGCGCTTGCTGCCGAGGTCGGTGGTATCGGTATTGCTCCGGGAGCGAATATCGCCGATACGGTCGGTGTATTCGAGGCAACTCATGGAACAGCGCCGAAATATGCGGGCCAGAACAAGGTTAACCCCGGATCACTGATACTTTCAGCCGAGATGATGTTACGTTACATGGGCTGGACAGAGGCTGCCGATTTCGTCATAAAGGGCATGGAAGGCGCCATAGGCGCCAAACAGGTAACTTATGATTTGGCGCGTAATGAACCCGAGGCAACCGAATTAAGCGCTTCCGCCTTTGGAGAAACTGTAATTAGTTATATGAATTGAGCGAAATGTTCTATGTAGTGGCTTATCCATTATTCCTGACTGGATAAGTCACTAGCCGTTTCTACCCGGTGCAAACCAGTGTCTTCGACGATACGAGCAGCGATTTCTTCCACCGACATAGTGGCAGTATTGAGAAAAGGCACCTTGTGGCGGTAATACATTTCTTCTGCAGCTCGCAGCTCGTATCGACATTGATCGAAAGAAGAATAACGGCTATTGGGTCGTCGTTCCTGACGGATATTAACCAGGCGATTCGGATCTGTACTCAGTCCGTATAAGCGGTTTTTGAATGACCGGATGGGCGCTGGCAGTTGTTCTGACTCCATATCTTCCTCGGTAATCGGGTAGTTCGCTGCCTTTAATCCAAATTGTAACGCCAGATATAGACAACTGGGAGTTTTCCCGGTTCTGGAAACACCAATTAAGATGATATCTGTTTCGTTGTAATTTCGAGTTTTACCGCCATCGTCGTGAATGAGTGAAAAATCAATCGCGTCTATTCTCGATTCGTAAAGCGATGGATTCGCAATCCGATGAGATCTCCCACCCCGATTCGACGAAGCCGTATTCAATATACTTTCCAGACGTGGCAAAAATTCTCCGAATGTGTCGAGAATCAGCGCGTTACTCTGGTTGATTATTTTATTCAACTCCGGATCTGCCATGGTGGAGATTACAATAGGCAATTCACCCTGCCAGGCGATACCATGGCTGATTTCCTCGCTGACGGCGTTGGCTTTTTCCAATGTATCGATAAATGGGATCGTTTTGGTCGTGAATTGAAGACCAGGAAACTGTGCGAGTAAACTATGGCCAAGCGTTTCCGCGGTAATCGCAGTGCCGTTGGATAAAAAATAGACTCGTCTACTATCTGTTTTCATAGTGCAATGAATAATATCTAATATGGCTTCGTTTTACGATCTGCCCGGTGTTTAACCGCTCGATCCCTGGATTAAAACCCCTCGTCGTCACTTTTAAAGTCTATATTCTCCATATTTCTGTCATGCCTGCTGGGACGAATATGATAAAGTCCCAGTCATTATATTACTGGAAGAGCAGCCTCGAATGTCGATAAATATAATGCCCCTGGATCAACTTGGGATGGATGATGTGCCATTGGTTGGTGGTAAAAATGCATCACTTGGTGAAATGATATCCAAACTAGGAGACCTGGGCATTCTCGTACCAGGTGGGTTCGCAACCACTGCCATCGCATTTAACGATTTTCTTAGCGCGGCCAGGTTAACTGGTAAAATTCAACAAGCTCTCGACAGGCTCGATACGGGAGATGTCAGAGAACTGGCACGGGTTGGCAAACAAATCAGAAACTGGATAGTTGCTGCTCCCCTGCCGGACCAGGTAGAGCGTGACATTATCTCAGCCTACGAGAAAATGTCGATTAACGGTAATGCAGCCACCGTAGCGGTTCGATCATCCGCTACTGCTGAAGACTTGCCTGACGCATCGTTCGCGGGCCAGCAGGAAACTTTCCTGAATATTACCGGAACGGGGCAGGTTTTGCGGGCAATAAAGCTGGTATTTGCTTCGTTGTTTAACGATCGTGCAATTTCTTACCGAGTGCACCAGGGATTTGAGCACGCGGAAGTATCCTTGTCCGCCGGGATACAACGCATGGTCCGCAGTGACCTGGCTTCAAGCGGGGTGATGTTCAGCATCGACACCGAATCTGGATTTGAAGACGTGGTATTTATCACCAGCAGCTATGGCCTTGGAGAAACTGTGGTTCAGGGTGCTGTCAACCCCGATGAATTTTATGTCTATAAAAAGAATCTGGGGCAGGTATCGCGCAGCATATTGCAAAAAACTCTGGGCAGCAAACAGATTAAAATGACCTACGCCGATAGCGAAGATCCCAGTCAGGCAATCCAGACCGTTGCAGTTGATCCGGCAGAACAAAATCAGTTTTCTATAGACGAGGCTGAAATCACTGCGCTCGCTCAAATGGCGGTCACGATCGAGCAGCACTATGGCCGACCGATGGATATCGAATGGGCCAAAGACGGTGAAAATGGTCAGCTATATATTGTTCAGGCACGTCCCGAGACCGTGCAATCGCGTGCTACTCAGGTGGTGGAGCGTTATATTCTGAAACAAAGCGTAGAACCGGTTATCGAAGGACGAGCTGTTGGGAATCGAATCGGTCAGGGCACGGCAAAAATTATCAAAAATCTGTCGCAGATGAATCAAATAAAAGACGGAGACGTCCTGATTACGGATATGACCGATCCCGATTGGGAGCCAATTATGAAAAGAGCTTCCGCGATCGTAACTAACCGTGGTGGCAGAACCTGCCATGCGGCAATTATTGCAAGAGAACTCGGTATTCCAGCACTGGTAGGTACCGGTTGCTGCACCGAAAAATTAACCCATGGCGATCAGGTAACGGTTTCCTGCGCCGAGGGAGATACAGGTTATGTCTATCCTGGCTTACTCGAGTTTACTCATCATCGACACGAACTCGCCAAAATGCCGAAAATACCACTCAAAGTAATGATGAACGTGGGTAACCCCGAGCGCGCGTTTAGCTTTTCCAGACTCCCTCATTCTGGAATTGGGCTGGCCCGGCTCGAGTTTATTATCAACAAAATGATCGGAATCCATCCACGGGCTTTGCTCGAATTCGACAAGATGGACAAGATATTACAACAAAAAATTGAGCAGCGTATCGCTGGTTATTCTAGCCCCGTCGATTATTTTGTCGACCGTCTGACCGAAGGTGTATCCATGCTGACAGCCGCATTTGCGCCTGAAACAGTGATCGTCAGGATGTCAGATTTCAAATCGAACGAATATGTTCATTTGCTCGGCGGTGAGGTATTTGAGCCAGAGGAAGAAAATCCGATGCTCGGATACCGAGGAGCATTGCGTTATATCAGTGACGATTTTAAACCCTGTTTTCAACTGGAATGCGAGGCGATTAAACGGGTTCGAGGGGAAATGGGTTTGAGAAACCTGGAAATCATGATTCCCTTCGTGCGTACTCTTGATGAGGCACGAGCCGTGCACGAGGTTCTTAAGGAAAATGGATTAGAGCGCGGGGTAGACGGGCTCCGGGTGATCATGATGTGTGAAATCCCATCAAATGTAATCCTGGCACAGGAGTTTCTTGAATATTTCGACGGGTTTTCGATTGGCTCGAACGATTTAACCCAGTTAACTTTAGGGCTGGACCGCGACTCTGGACTTGTAGCCGCCACGTTTGACGAGCGTGATCCCGCAGTCATGAAGCTCTTAAAACAGGCGATCGAAGCCTGCAAATCTGCAGGTAAATACGTGGGCATTTGTGGACAGGGTCCATCCGATCATCCCGACCTGGCCAAATGGTTGCTGCAACAGGGAATCGATAGTATTTCGCTCAATCCAGATAGTGTAATAGAAACCTGGTTATTCATGGCGGATCAGCAAACGACCTAGCCATGCCAGTGTTTGACCTGCTTCATGATGACATTTATTGCATTGATGCGGCCTACGTTCGCGATCAAATGGCATCGATTTATTTGATTAAAGGGGGTGATGAAATTGCATTTATCGAGACCGGTACGCAATACTCGATTAACAATGTCATGGCGACACTCGATGCACTGGGTATCAATCGAAACCAGGTAAAGTATGTGATACCCACCCATATCCATCTCGACCACGCAGGTGGGGCCAGCGAGATGATGCGACAGTTCAATCGGGCTCGATTAATTATTCATCCTCGGGGCGCACGCCATATGATCGACCCGGCAAGGTTAATTGAGGGGTCAATCGGGGTTTACGGCGAGGTTGCTTTCAGACAACTTTATGGCGATATCGAGCCAATCGAGAGCAACCGAATAGATATCGCTAATGACCTGGATCGATATCATCTCGGGTCCAGAGAGTTACTGTTTGTCGATACGCCTGGACACGCACGACACCACTTCTGCATATTCGACGAGATGAGCCGCGGAATATTCAGCGGCGACACATTTGGTGTCGCTTATCCAGCGCTAAAGCAACACCCCTGTGGACTTATTCCTTCTACAACACCGACTCAATTCGATCCTGACGCGCTTCTTGGCTCTATAGATCGATTGCTGGAGTATCAGCCGCGCTGGATGTATTTAACCCATTTTGGGGAAATAGGCTATCCGGAACGGTTTTCAGAAGGCTTGAAGTTATGGGTATCCGACTACGTCGGATTGTGCGAGAAAATCAATCCATGCGATGTCGCATCCATTCAACGACTTGAAGCCGAATTAAAGAAATTGACTCGATCAAAACTGCTCGACAGGGGTTGTTCAGACCATTTCATGGCCCTGTTGGAGAATGACATCAGGCTCAATGCAGAGGGTATCGCGCACTGGTGGGGAATCACTCATAGTGAATGGCGATCTGGCAATCACGGGCGACAATAGTGGCTATGGGTGAGCGAGGCGAGCATTTGAGTAAACTGCCCTATTCCCTGGGAGTCATCAGCCGTATTTTTTCCTGGTCGATGAGATCAATATTTGTATCATTTTTATTATTTATCAGCTTTCCCGGTCATGCCGAGCCATACTTTATTCACTGCTACGACTTCGGCTGTAAATCGAGAAAGGAGATTCGTTACGAACCTGAACAATGGGAGTCACTGCGACGAGTAATGGCAGCGGAGCAAGCGGATCCCGATCAGGAAAAACAGGCAATTCGTAAGGCAATTGCAATGATGGAAAATTTCAGTGGACAGATCGCGGGAACTTCAGTCGATAAGGCTGGCAACTATCCAGGGTACGATATTGTTAAGCAATTAGACTGTATCGACGAGTCAACCAATACTTACCAGTACCTCAGCGCACTTGAAGAACTAAAGCTATTTAAATGGCACCGCGTAGAACCCAAGCAACGACGAATTGTCTGGTTTTTAACGCATTGGACCGCAGTTATTTCAGAAATAACATCTGGTGAAAATTTTGCGGTAGACTCCTGGTACCGAGATAATGGTGAACCACCCTATATTCAGCCGATTGAAGACTGGCGAAGAAAGAAAGAATTTCCTGAACAATATAATCCCGATTAGGGAACCTCCTCAAGTTTGAGCAAACTTTTGAATCACCCGATTAAATAAATGACCGACCCACAAGGCGAAAAGATTATTGTAGGAATGTCCGGTGGCGTTGACTCCTCGGTATCCGCGCTATTGCTCAAGCAACAGGGATTCGAAGTAGAAGGACTATTTATGAAGAACTGGGAAGAGGACGATACCAGTGAGTATTGCTCTGCCGCAGTCGATCTCGCCGATGCCCAGCAGGTAAGTCACAAGTTGGATATTCCACTACACACGGTTAATTTTTCCAGCGAGTACTGGGACCAGGTATTCGAATATTTTCTTCGCGAATATCGTTCGGGACGCACTCCTAATCCAGACATCATGTGCAACAGGGAAATAAAGTTCAAAGCCTTCCTCGACCATGCCCAGGTTCTCGGAGCCACCCGGATTGCCACGGGGCATTATGTGCGTTCGAGAACGATAAATAATAATACTGAGCTATTACGGGGGGCAGATCAAAATAAGGATCAATCCTATTTTTTATATGCCCTGAACCAGCACCAGATTTCGCACGCATTATTTCCGGTCGGCGATCTCGATAAACCCGAAGTGAGAAAGCTGGCGGAGAAACACGGTTTTAAAGTTCACGATAAAAAAGATAGCACCGGTATCTGCTTCATCGGCGAACGAAAATTCAAGGACTTTTTACAACGCTATCTTCCCGCACAACCCGGTACCATCGAAACCATCGAGGCCGAGCCTGTCGGTGAGCACAGTGGCTTGATGTATTATACCATTGGCCAAAGACAGGGCCTGGGTATCGGTGGTAAAATGGATGCTACTGACGAACCCTGGTATGTAGTCGATAAGAAAATGTCCACCAACACACTGGTCGTAGCGCAGGGCCACCAACACCCGTCGCTTTTTTACACTCATTGCACTATCACTGACTTACACTGGATTAACCAGCTCAATGTCGGATTACCCTATGTTTGTAGCGCTAAAACTCGCTATCGACAGCAAGATGAGTCCTGTCGGATAACAGCCATCGAAAACCAGTCTGCGGTAATTGAATTCGATCGCCCTCAACGAGCTGTAACCCCTGGACAGGCGTTAGTGTTTTATCAAAACGAAGTTTGTCTCGGTGGTGGTACTATAGAAACTGCTTTTAATGACGCTGTGAGTCATGAGCAAGCTTGAAGGCCAGACCATGGCACTAGCAGGCATGTTTCAGTGCGCCGCATTGATCGAGCAAGTGGCAACGAATGGGAACATGAACCAGGCAGCTTTCGATTGTAGTTTCGATAGTCTGTTTACTTTCGACGCCCAGGCTACCGTAGATATTTTCGGTAGCCTGGCCGGACTCTCTCGTGGACTGGACGTGCTCACTCGTTACCTGGGTGGTGAGGGCCAGAAATCCGGTAAGCATATCGCCTATTATGTCCTGTCGATGCTCAAAATTGCCG
>CAZJEJ010000063.1:0-13501 GCA_964544945.1 uncultured Gammaproteobacteria bacterium
TTATCGAGCCGTTCTTCGCTGTTGTTTTGCTCGATATCCGCTAATTGTTCTGGTAGCGGTACGTTTCTGGTCAGCCGAGTAACCCCGGCCGATGTGGGGTCCAGATCGGTGGCACTTTCCTCACCCATTTCTGAATAGCTGAAAAATCGCCCTGGTTGTTTCAACGATGGGACTACACCGCCTTCGACACCGCGTATCAATACCATGCTGTCGTAATCAGCATGACGAGCGAGATTGGCGTAGACAGGCGGATAAGCCTTATGTACGTAACCACTCATCATGTGGGTTTTGCCCGTTGCCCTGATTGGTTGAGCCAGAACTTCAACCGTAGTGATGATCTGGCGCTTGACGATACGCTGCCGCAGTTCATTGAGACTATGCAATCGCGGACAGTAAGTAGCCTGATCGAGGTAAGACCAGCCTGGATTTCCTTTTTCAAGGTTGCTTTTGACTTCAGAAATTGACAGATTGCATTGCTTTCCAGCCGCACTCAATATACGCCGGTGGGTAACGCCAAATTTGGGACCAACCCGAGCCACACCGTGGGAAACGCAGGGGTAACCGGCCGCGGCAAATACTGCTGGCAGGAAAGGCGAAGCGGGAATCCCTCGAATATACCCACTATAGGGATCGGACAGGTCGATCAGGTTTGGAATATCCGCAACGACTTTGGGCGCGAAATTTTTGATTGCCTGCAAGATTCCACGGTTTTCTTCTTTTGTTTCGCGTTTCATACGTAAAGCGATCAGGAAAATTCCCACTTGCACCGGATCGGCCTTACCACTGAGGATAAATTCCATCGTCTCCAGGGCTTCTTCATATTCCAGGTCCTTACTGTATTCGGGACCGGTAGCAACCTTCTGGATGGCCCGGTGTAAAGCTATGTGTTGAGATTTTGCCATTTGTTTTTTAACAGGTGTCGAAGCATCGGAGCCTACTCAAAATTCAGTATTGTAGACATATCCCTCTTGGGGGAAAGCATGCTGACTCAAAATATCTCGATCAATAATTGTAAACGGAAGCGGCCAGGTGAATTTTATCCTGCTCTGTCAGGGAAAGTCACACCGCCTTTATCCAAACGGGGTATTTGCACCGCCGATGGTAGTGTTAAGATATTGCAACAACTTCAATCGAATATCCCTATGACGACCGACGCTGAGGTAGAATTCAACAGCGGTATGACTGCTTTTGAGGCACGAGAATTCGTGCGCGCAATGCACTTTCTGCTTCCTTTTGCAGAGCAGGGAGTCGCTGAGGCACAGCATCGAGTAGCGATAATGCAGCAAAATGGCCTCGGTATGGTAAGAAATGAATCCCAGGCCTATAAATGGATGAAAGCCGGTGCTGAGCAGGGCCATCCCCTGGCGCAACACGGCCTGGGCTTCATGTATATGCAGGGGGACTGTGTTGCAAAAAGTAGTGAAAAAGCGGTTTACTGGTTTACCCAGGCTGCGGAGCAGGGACTCGCGGGTTCGCAGACCACGCTGGCAATGATGTATGAAAACGGTGATGGCGTGGAACAGGACCTGGATGCTGCCAAAAAATGGTACGCGGAAGCCGGGTATTAATCTTTAACGCAGTATTTGCTTAACTAGTTTAGAATCTGCCTCCAGTGAAATTCTTTCCCTTCTTTTTAGACATTAAAAATAAACCCTGCCTCGTGGTTGGAGCAGGCCCTGTGGCCGCACGCAAAGCTGAATTGTTACTCAAGGCCGGTGCCTCGGTTCGAGTGGTAGCAAAAGAAATAGGCGAAGCGATGTTGCATCTACAGCAGCATTCTTCCATCGACTACGAAGGCAGATATTTCGAAGATTCCGATATTGACCAGGTTTACCTGGTGATAGCAGCCACCAACGATAAAAAATTGAACGCCAGAGTATCTGAACTGGCTCAGGCCAAACGTATCCCGGTTAACGTTGCGGACAACCCTAAGCTCTGCAGCTTCATCATGCCAGCTATTATCGATCGTGATCCAGTGCAAATAGCAGTCACCACAAGTGGTGCGTCACCGGTGCTGGCCAGACTATTACGCTCGCGCCTGGAAAGCCTGATTCCAGCAGCTTATGGAGACCTGGCACTGCTGGCAAAAGAATATCGCGATGCGGTCAAACAGACCTTCCCCAAAGTGGGCGAACGCCGCCGCTTTTGGGAATCGGTGCTGGAGGGCCCAGTAACAGAGCATGTGTTTGCAAACCGTGGGAGTGAAGCCCGTGCCTTACTCGATAAATTGATCGAAACCGCAGACCCTGATCCGGACTACCTGGGCGAGGTTTACCTGGTTGGAGCAGGGCCGGGTGATCCCGACCTGCTGACATTCAAGGCACTGCGTCTGATGCAAAAGTGTGATGTCGTGGTTTATGATCGACTGGTGTCGGAACCTATCCTGGACCTGATTCGCCGGGATGCAGAGAAAATCTACGCCGGCAAGGCTCACTCAAAACACAGTATTTCGCAGGAAAACATCAATCAACTACTCGTCAGGCTTGCGAAGGAGGGTAAGAGGGTACTGCGTCTGAAAGGTGGTGATCCTTTCGTATTTGGTCGGGGAGGCGAGGAAATAAGCGAGTTGATCGATGAAAACATCAACTTTCAGGTGGTACCTGGAATCACCGCGGCATCGGGTTGCACCAGTTATGCGGGCATACCGCTGACCCATCGCGATTACTCACAGGCCTGTATTTTTGTTACCGGGCATCGGAAAGCGGGTGGCAGCGATTTGAACTGGGATATGCTGAGCCATGCTAATCAAACCGTGGTTTTTTACATGGGACTCGACAATGTCCAGCGTATTTGCGATTCGCTTAAAGTGCACGGGCGTGAATCCACAACACCGGCTGCTTTAATAGAAAAAGGAACTACTTCCGTACAAAGAGTTTTTATCGGTAATCTCGACACACTGCCAGGCATTGTCGACAGTAACGAGGTCAGGGCACCCACCCTGATCGTCATCGGTGAAGTGGTCGAATTGCATAAAAAACTGCATTGGTATAAACCAGGAGAAGAAATCAAGTAGTTAACGCTAACCATGAGCAGTAACGTCTTTCTGGCGATCCTGGTGGCAACGAATACGCAGTTTGGCCGGATTGCTAAAACTTTCTACCTGAATCCCTAACTCCGGTGAGAGTACACGTTCAACGTAAATCGTTTAACAGTGACTCACGAGTCGGGCCTGTGATCTCGCACTCATAAGCGTATGCAGGATGCTTTACCCCAATACGCCAGTTGGTACCGATTTTTAACGCGCTGGCCATTTCGTCGGTTACTTCAAAGCGCATAAAATGTACCGCTGATGTTTTACCGTCGGTCGAACGCTCCAGGTCTTCGTCGGCTATAGCCCAGGCCTTTTCGAATCCCTCAACCTGAATCCATACAAGGTTTTCTATACCGCCCAGTATTTTCAGTTGCGCGGCTCGAATTTCGGGATCTGTATATTCAATCATGAAGGTGGCCTTGAAATTTCGCCCTGTTGGAATCAAGGGGTTATAGACTTCGAGTTCCTCGTTAATGCCATCGGCTTCAAACATTTTTTCGATGCGCAGCATTTCCTGGATCTGGTAAAGAAGGGTGAGACGATCTTCAAAATAAAGGGTAGTGTTCGGTCCTAAAGCGACCTGACGGTTCTTTTTATGCGCGAAAACCCGTTGGCGAAATTCAGATCTCTGCTCGGCGTATTGCTCAAGACTCATCAGGTCATTACGGGTAATCTGGTGTCGTTCGTTCATGTTAAATTCCATAGGCCTGTTTTAACAGGGTTATTGGGTGTACGGTATCACTGCCATCGTTTAAACCGGCAGCGATATGATGCCCAGCCATGGGGCAGTCGCTGGTATAGGCGTCGGGTTCATTTTTTCTAACCCTGTTGACCACTGGTTTACAAATTTTCATCGAAGTCTGATGATATTCCTTTTTCAGTGCGTAGGTGCCATCGTGCCCCGAACAACGTTCGATAGTATCGATTTCGGTATCGGGTATGAGTGACAGAATATCGCGAGTTTTCAGCCCAATCCGTTGCACCCGTTGATGGCACGCGACGTGGTAACTGATTTTACCGATTTTATTTTTAAACTCCGTTTTCAACAATCCCGCCTTGTGGCGAAGCATCAGGTACTCGAATGGGTCGAAAAACGCCTTTTGAACTTTGGCCGTTTGCTCGTCCCGGGGGAATAGCAAAGGCAATTCCTGTTTAAATTGCAAGGTGCACGATGGCACCGGGGAAATTAAGTCCCAACCTTCGTCTACCAGCTGTGACAAGATCGGTATATTCTGCTCTTTCAGCGACGCGACCGAATCGAGATCGCCTAGCTCAAGCTTGGGCATACCGCAGCAAACCGTATTCGGAATTACCCTGGTAGGAATGCCGTTGTGCTCGAATACCGCAAGCAAATCTTCGCCAATATGCGGCTCATTGTACTCACCGTAGCAGGTTGCAAATATAGCCACTTTTCCGGTGGTTTTCTCACTTGCGACGGCACTGGCCTCATCAGGCCTGTGATTTCGGGTACGTTTGCTCAGGGTATGACTATGATAATCGGGTAATCGAGCATTGGCGTCGACACCCAGGGCGGACTCCATCAATGCGCGAGTATGCTCGTTATTGTTCACCGCGTTGACCAGGTTGACCACGATCGGGATACTGGCCAGACTGCCAATACGATCGGTCGATGTGATCAGTTTGTCGCGCATCTTTGTCCGGCCCTGTTTAAACCCTAGTGCCTTGGCGCGCAACATCAAATGCGGGAAGTCGATGTTCCAGTCGTGTGGTGGAACATAAGGACACTTGGTCAAATAACAAAGGTCGCACAGGTAACAATGGTCGATAACCTTCCAGTAATCCTGTTTCGATACGCCATCAACCTCCATGGTGGAAGACTCGTCGACCAGGTCGAACAGGGTCGGGAAAGCATTGCAAAGGTTGACGCAGCGCCGGCAACCATGACAAATGTCGAAAACGCGCTCGAGCTCGGTAAAAATCGCCGATTCATCGTAAAACCCAGGCTCATCCTGACCCAGTGGGTGACGGGTGGGTGCCTGCAGGCTGCCCTCACGAGCAATTGATGACATATTCGAGTCCTGGTGTTTTTGAAGGTTCTAGCTGCAAGCCAGTGGTTTCGACTCGCAGCCAGGCCGTCGGGAGATATTAGGTGTCGAGATTATCGAGAGCTTTCTGGAATCGATTTGCGTGCGAACGCTCAGCCTTGGCCAATGTTTCAAACCAGTCGGCAATTTCATCGAACCCTTCTTCGCGCGCAGATTTGGCCATTCCCGGATACATGTCGGTGTATTCGTGGGTTTCACCAGCGATCGATGCCTTCAGGTTATTTTCAGTGCTGCCAATTGGCAGGCCTGTCGCTGGGTCACCAACTTCTTCGAGGTATTCCAGGTGACCATGTGCGTGGCCAGTTTCACCTTCAGCGGTAGAGCGAAATACTGCCGACACATCGTTAAAACCTTCGACATCGGCCTTCGCCGCGAAATACAGGTAGCGACGATTGGCCTGCGATTCGCCCGCAAACGCATCTTTCAGGTTTTGTTCTGTTTTTGATCCTTTTAAGGACATAATGCCTCCAGTGTGATGATGGTTAGATTAAATTATCAAGACGCCAGTGCTCTATTATCACATTAATGGAACACTCGTCCTGGGGGGAATATTAACAAGCATTTCAGATAAAGGAAGTTAATTTTATCTATGGTTTCAATAGGGGCACGCTATATCCTAAATAACTTTGAAACCGGGGTATCGATACGAATGTTAGACAGATGTCGTGGCCGAAAAAAAGCCGCGCCAATTGAGGCCTGGTACCTGTTTTATACTATTGGTTCTGGGTTGTGCCCCGGTGTTCTCCGTAATGTTCTAGTTTGTGCCCCGCTGGATTTTCGAGATACAAATCACGATTTTGTTCCGATTCGAAGTAAATTATCAGGCTATCTTCATCGTTGCCTTCGATCACATACGGCATGTCCATCAATTGGTCTAAAGACTTTCCTGTGATGGGGTCGGTAGTTTCAATTCTATATGTCATAATTGGCCACCTGAGCATTCATTTTGTACGCGTGGCAGTATTTTATAAACGCTTTGCTACTGTTTGAAAAGTAAAATTTGCAAAAAAAAGTGAATTAATTACGTTTTTAACCAATAATCAAGCGATTACCGGTAGTAGCTATCAGAGCGTGTAAAATGATGTGATTAAGTCACTGATTACGCTTATCTTTAGGGCCCTAAATGAAAAAGTACGATGTATATGCGCTTGGAAACGCACTGGTTGATATCGAGTATCACACGAGTGTTGAAAAACTGACGGAGCTGGGTATAGAAAAAGGGGTAATGACCTTGATAGACGAGTCAAAACAAAGCAGTTTAATGACTCATTTTGGAGAAACGCACGAAAAAATGGCCTGCGGTGGGTCGGCTGCCAATACCATTATCACCATGGCCCAGTCGGGTGCCAGTGTTCATTTTGACTGCCGCGTAGCTAACGATATGACGGGTCAGTTCTTCGTACAGGATCTCCACGATTGTGGCGTTCATTCGACGCTAAAACTGGATGGGTCGAATACTGGCGTGACCGGTAAGTGTCTGGTATTCGTGACCCCGGATGCCGACCGCACGATGAATACATTTCTGGGAGCCAGCGCAGAACTTGCCGTTAAGGATGTAGATACTGAGGCGATAAAACACTCAGAATATGTGTATATTGAAGGATACCTGGTATCGGCGGATTGTACCCGGGAAGCGGCGATTAAGACACGGGAAGTAGCCGAGAAATACAGCGTAAAAACAGCCCTGACACTATCCGATCCGAATATGGTGTCCTTTTTCCGTAAAGGCATGGAGGAAATACTTGGAGCGGGTGTGGACCTACTGTTCGCCAATGAAGATGAAGCGTGCGAACTCGCTCAAACCAGGGATCTGGAGAGCGCTATTCAAAGCATTAAAAAAATTGCTCGAACCTTTGCGATTACCCGCGGCAAGCAGGGTGCACTGTTGTTTGACGGAAATAACACAATCCACATCGACCCTCATCCGGTTGAAGCGATTGATACCCTGGGCGCCGGTGATTCGTTCGCTGGAGCTTTCCTGTATGGACTTAGCCAGGGTATGAGTTTTCAGCAGTGCGGCGATCTCGCTTCGTTGACTTCATCCAGGATAGTGACGCAATATGGTCCTCGCCTCAGCACGACAGAACTGCATAGCTTAATCGCTTCATTTAAGGCTGGTAATTAAACAGCCAATGGTGAAAAATACCGCCCTTTGTCTTTTAACCTCACTACCGGCTGCTGGATCCAACCAACGATGACAATGCACGATACCAAAGACCTCAGGATTAGGGATATGAAGGAAATCCTGTCACCAGCGAGATTGATGACAGATTTACCGCTCACGGAAATCGCCTCAAAAACAGTCCACGATGCCAGGCAATGCATTTATGACGTGCTCGATAGCAAGGATGATCGCCTGGTGGTGATTATCGGTCCCTGTTCGATCCACGATACCGAAGCGGCGATTGAATATGCTAATCGCCTGAAAGTTCTGGTCGATGAATTGAAAGACGATCTTTTGATCGTAATGCGAGTTTATTTCGAAAAACCGCGGACAACGATTGGATGGAAAGGCCTGATTAACGACCCAGACCTGGATGAAAGTTTTCATATCAATAAGGGCGTGCGCAAGGCGCGTGAATTGTTACTAAACCTGGCCAATATCGGTATTCCCGCGGGCCATGAGTATCTTGATTTGATCAGCCCTCAGTATATTTCCGATCTGGTTGCCTGGGGGGCGATTGGTGCACGTACCACAGAAAGCCAGGGGCACCGCGAACTGGCTTCAGGGCTTTCATGCCCGGTAGGATTCAAGAATGGAACGGATGGCAGTACTCAGATAGCGATCGACGCGATTGGCGCAGCGCAAAACTCCCATTATTTTATGTCTCTGACCTTACAGGGGCATTCGGCCATTTTTTCAACCACCGGGAATGAGTATGCGCATGTCATTTTACGCGGGGGTAGTCGGCCAAACTATGACCGGGAAAGCGTCAACGAAGCAAGCAAAAGTCTGGAGGAGGCAGGATTGAATACGCACCTCATGGTGGATTGTAGCCATGCCAATAGCCAGAAAAAATTCGAGAAACAGATCGATGTCTGTCGCGATATTTGTCATCAGTTAAGAACCGGCCAAAATAATATCTTCGGTATTATGATCGAAAGTCATCTGGTTGAAGGACGACAGGATATCGAGTCTGGAAAGGAATTAAATTATGGGCAGAGCATCACCGATGCCTGCATCGGCTGGGAAGATTCCGTACTACTCTTACGTGAACTGGCCGAAGCAGTTAGAGATAAGCGTAAAAATCAGTAAGTATCCGCTCAGGTTCGACTACCAGCACTATAGATACTCAGGGAGTTCGTCCGCTATCCGAATAGTCCATGGCGAATAAACGCAATCGATATTCTTCAAGGTCTAATTCGGCCATTCGCTACCGCACGCTCATAAAGGGATTGCTGGTAGTGACTGCCCTGGTTTTGGCGGGCTACCTGGTCTATTTAAATCATCTGATAGGCCTGCGTTTTGAAGGAGAGACCTGGGCACTACCTTCACGAGTTTATGCCAGACCCCTGGATATGTATCCAGGTCTCGGACTGGATAGCGAATCCCTGCAATACGAATTAAGCCTTTCTACCTACGAGCGAGTGAATACCCCACCGCAGCCCGGGCAGTATCGTGTCGTCGGGAATTCGATCGAAATTCACAGCCGTTCATTTGTATTTAGCGATCAAACCCAGCCGATGCGACAAATACGCGTTGATTTTGGTGGTGAGGAAGTGAAACGGGTTGTGGATATGGCCTCGGGTCGTCAGCTGGAATTGTTTCGATTACCCCCGGTAGTAATCGGTAGCTATTATCCTCGAAATGAGGAGGACCGATTATTGCTCACGGCAGAAGAAGTCCCCCAATCCTTGATAGATATTTTGCTGGTAGTCGAGGACAAGCGCTTTTACCAGCATTTTGGTATCAACCCGCCTTCTATTTTTCGCGCACTCATGGCTAATTTAAAAGCCGGCAAAACAGTGCAGGGTGGTAGCACCCTGACCCAGCAATTGGCCAAGAATCTTTTTTTAACACCAGCACGGTCACTGATACGCAAGATTAACGAAGCATTCATGGCGATGTTGCTCGAAATCCGCTTTAGTAAACAAACAATCCTGACAGCTTATATCAACGAAGTATTTTTGCTGCAGCAAAAGAAGATTGCTATCCATGGATTTGCGCTTGCCAGCCAGCTACTGTTTGAGCAAAGCATCGACCAATTAAGCATCGACAAACTCGCTTTACTGGTGGGTATGGTTAAAGGGCCCTCATGGTATAACCCGATAACACAGCCGAAAGCGGCACTCGAGCGTCGTAATCTGGTGTTACGTATCATGTTCGAAAATGGGTTGTTGGATGATGCGGCTTACCGGTACTTTCACAGTCAACCACTCGAGGTAATAACTCGATTGCCCGGAGTGAATCGCTTTCCAGCTTATCTTGACCTGGTTAAAAGGCAACTTAAGAGCAATTATAGCGCCGAGGAGTTGTCCGCCAGGGGGCTACGTATATTTACACCTTTCGATCCACTGATACAACGTAATCTGGAGCAGGGTCTGGCGTTCAGTCTGAACCAGTTCCAGCAACCCAAATTACAGGCCTCGGTGGTAATAGCCGATTATTTGAATGGCGATCTACAGGCGCTGGTCGGTGGTCGGCAGTTTGATTTTCCCGGATATAATCGTGCCGTTATGGCGCAGAGGCCGATTGGCTCCCTGATCAAACCGTTACTGTTATACAGCCTGTTAGAGGGAAACCTTACGCTAGCATCCACAGTTGAGGATAGACCTGTTCAAATTCGCCAGTCTGATGGCAAAATTTGGAAACCAGGAAATTATGACAGGCGACTACACGGCAAAATGAGTCTGTATCAGGCATTTGTTAAATCTTACAACTTGCCCTTTGTACGCCTGGGCATCAATGGCGGGCTAGAAACCCTGGCGAAAAACCTGGCACGCATCAACTTGCTAAAGCACAACGTGATTTACCCTTCGCTGCTGCTGGGAACCACCCCAATGTCAGCTTTCGAGGTCGCGCAGATGTTCCAGGTAATCGCCAATAATGGATATTTCACACCCCTCACCACGATTCGCGAGGTGAGCGACCAATACAATAATACGCTCAGCCGGATACCGCTCGCTTCAAATAAAATGTTCGATCAGGTAACCATGATACAGGTACAGCGAGCGTTGATTGGTGTTAGTGAAGAAGGTACTGCGAGGTACCTGAAAAAACGTTTTGGCGATTATACGCTGGCGGGAAAGACAGGAACAACGAACGACGCCAGGGATTCCTGGTTTAGTGGGTTTTCCAGGCGATTACTAACCGTCGTTTGGCTTGGAAATGACGATAATACGCCAATCAATCTTAGCGGTTCGTCGGGTGCCCTGCGAGTATGGGCTGAAATCATGCAACGGCAAAAAATCAGCCCATTCAAGCTGACCAGGGACGATTCACTCGAGTGGCGTTCCATCGATCGTTTCGACGGAGGGCTAACCCAGAAAAATTGCGCCAATAGCGTATTATTGCCTTTTGTCGCTGCTCGGGTACCCAGCAAGAGATCAAAATGCAAATAAGCAGAGCACTATTGTTGATCATTATGGTAATACTGCTGACTTCCTGCGCTGGATCGAAAACAGAAACCGATCGTTATCATCGTACCTCCAGCGAAATTCAACCTGGTACCGGCGCCGTTACGGAGCTACACCGCGAAGCTATTAGAGTTCTTAACCAGGGTAGTATTCAACTGGCCATTGATTACCTGCAACGTGCAATCAAAATTGAACCACGTAACGCTTTTAGCTGGCATTATCTGGCATTAGCCTACTGGGAAAGTAAAAACTACGGTAAGTGTATCGATATGATTGAGCGTTCCATCAGCTACAGCTCTGCTGAGGATGGCCTGGATCGTGCTAACGATGTGTTACGACAATGGTGCATGGACGAATAACGGTGCCAAAACTTTCCACCGAAACAGATGTAGACGAAATACTGGGTACCGATGGGATAATCGGTGAAGCCATTGACGATTTTCAACCCCGACAAAGTCAGCTAGAAATGGCGCGACTCATTAACAATGCGATAGCCGAAAGTAAAAGTTACCTGATTGAAGCCAGTACCGGGATAGGAAAATCCTACGCCTACCTGGTACCGGCGTTCCTCAGTGATAAAAAAACCATCATTTCAACAGGCACCAAAAACCTGCAAGATCAGTTATTTAGAAAAGACATACCGTTGATCAGGAAGATTCTGGTCGATCATAAAAAGGTTGCCTTGTTGAAGGGTAGAAGCAATTACTGCTGCCCGTTTCGTATCGATAAGTTTCGTCAACAAAAGCAATTTCAGTCGCGCGAAATGGCTTCTCTGTTTGCAGCTCTGTACGAGTGGTCCAGGCTAAGCGAGAGCGGGGATATAAGCGAATTTTCAGGCATTCCGGAAAATGATCGCCTGTGGTTTTATGCTACTTCGAACACCGATAACTGCCTGGGAAGTGATTGCCCTGATTTTGATCGGTGTTTTGTGATCAAGGCTCGCAAGAAAGCAATGGAAGCCGATCTGGTTGTCATCAATCATCATCTCTTTTTTTCTGACCTGGCGTTAAAGGAAGAAGGATTCGGCGATATTTTACCTGAGTCGGATATTTTGATTTTTGATGAAGCACATCAACTACCGGATATCGCCAGTCACTTTTTTGGCAACAGCATCAGTATGCGGCAACTGGAGTTATTGACCAAGGATACAGCTGAAGCGGGAATTACCGAAGCCGCCGATTCTAAAGATCTGGAAAAACCCTGCCATCAGCTGAATAAAACGGTTGCAGACTTTCGTCTGGCGCTGGGGCAGTTTTCTCAAAAATCAGAATGGTCACGTATCCAAAATGCACTACCGATAAGACAGGCTCTGGAATCCCTTAGAATAGCCATGGGTGAATTATCAGGGGTGCTTGAACCGATGATCGGTCGTGGCAAGGAGCTAATCAGTTGCTACCGCAGGCTCGAATTAATCGATGCAGTACTCACGCAATTTCTAGGCCCTGATGATACCCAGGTAAGTTGGTACGAATTGAGTGATCGCGGCTTCCGGTTAGTAATCTCATCGGTCGACATATCTGATTCGTTTCGACAAAAACTGGACGACTCGTCTTTCACATCGGTATTCTTTACTTCGGCGACTATCAGTTCTCAACATTCGTTCAAGTATTATGCAGGAAGGCTGGGTTTAAATGATATCGAGGCAGTGAGCTTTGACAGCCCGTTTGACTATCAGAAACAGGCCCTGCTATATATCCCTGATCACCTGCCAGATCCTTCTGAGCCCGATTACGCGAAAATATTTGGAGAGCTTTGCTGCGAAATAATTGAAGCAACACAGGGATATTGCTTCATCCTCTTCACCAGTTACCGGATGTTAGACTGGACGGCTGGTTATTTACGCTCAAAAATTAATAACCGGCTATTTGTTCAGGGCGATTTCCAGCGCAGCGAACTGCTACAGCAGTATCTCAACACCGATAATCCAGTATTGCTCGGCACCAGCAGTTTTTGGGAAGGAGTGGATGTAAAAGGAGACCGATTGCGATGTGTCATTATCGACAAACTGCCTTTCAAGTCACCCCAGGATCCGGTATACAACCGACGCCTTCAACTGGTTAATAAAAATGGCGGCAACGCCTTTATCGACGTGCAAATTCCCGAGGCAACAATTGGCTTACGCCAGGGAGTAGGGCGACTGATACGCGATGTAAACGATCAGGGGATCGTAGTCCTTTGTGATAATCGCATGAATAGCAAGACGTATGGCGTTAAATTTCTCGAAAGCTTACCCCCGATGAAGCTTAGTAATGAGTTATCGAAAGTGAAAGAGTTTGCAGCTTCCAGATTTGCATCCAGTGCGCTAGAAGATTCTTAAAGGCTCAAACGCCTGGTATTTTGATCAGGCAGGCTGGCTTCCCATATTTCATTGAAAATTTGCGTAAGCGACCTGCACTCCATTTTATTATCTGTATCGTAATAGCCTTCGTAGGCTGCTGGATTCCTGATGCGCATAAAAGCCATGTCATCGACGATCAGCCAGTTTTCATTAAATTTCCGATGATTACGAGTAACAGTAATTCGAATTTGAGCAAATGTGGGTAGCCTTTGAGCCAGTAGTATCAGGTAATGACCATCGCGTGCAGCAACACGGGTGTCGTGCGCGATCACACGAATATCGGTCTTGCGGTTGCGGGTAGCAAGTTCTGTCAGATTGTCGTACAGGTATCTGTGATTATAAAGATCTTGCTCGAGATCCTGTCCAATCAGATAAACTCGTTGTGTCGAGGCTTCGATTAAATCCCGAACACAATGTAGACATTCGTTTCTACCACTTAATAAGTTACTAGAACTAAGTTTCATAACTGATTGTAATGTAAGCTAATTA
>CAZJEJ010000064.1:0-9492 GCA_964544945.1 uncultured Gammaproteobacteria bacterium
CGGTAAGTCGATGTCCCATTCCAGCGGCAGTTCGACAGAGCGTTGTTCATCGATTCGAATGGTTCGTATTGAACGCTCGGCCAGGCCGATATCCTGACTGCTTAAGTGGCGACTCTGGCCCAGGGTATCGGTCCAGGTACCGCTGAGCCAGTGATTGCCGTCATCGTGTCTGAGCCGATACAGCATCAACTTGTTTCCGTCGTCCAGGTGCAATGAAAACCAGTCCCAACCGCTTTGGTATTGCGCCAGTGGCTGCGAACTCCATTCGCGATCAAGCCAGGCCGAACCGGAAAGCTCGGTGGTTTCGCCCGCATAAAAGACAGTGGCTTTCACCTTGATATCAGGCTGGCTATAGTAGTAGCTCGCCTGCCCTTGCGCCGACTTCTGACTATACCCGCGATCACCTTGCAATACCCAGTCACTGGTGCTCCTAAGCTCCATTTCGAACCGATTATCATCCAGGTTGAACACTAGTTGCGACGGAAACATAGATGCGCCCGACGACCGCCATTCCCAGTCATCCAGCCAGGCTCTGAATATCCCATCGGTTTCAATCTCACCAACCCCCGCCTGCCCAATACCACCTCTGGCAAAGCGTTGTTCAAAAATGTGCTTTTCGGGCGTGGTAATCGCCGCGTGCGCCATCCATAACTGGTTGGCATCCCATCCTTCGGTATCGGCGACCGGGCTCAGGGACTGGCGGAACAGCGTCCACTGCATGCCCCAGTCACGGCCTTTATCATCGGTCATATTAGCCGTGAGATACCACCATTCGACCCGAAATTCGGGATGCGCGGCATGATCACGCGGGAATAAAAAAGTTTTGTTGCGAGTTACTTCCGCGTAGCCCTGGCCCTGGTCGCGTAAAACCTGGAATGCATCCTGTCCCAATCCTGCGCTAGACCAAAGCAGTAACAGCACAAGAATCTGCCTGGTCTTAAATAATTTACTCGAGGGTGCCCTCACGCCAGATCTCCCAGATTAGCGAGTGCTTCCGGCAAGCGGCGGCGTAATTGCCATACGACCAGCACCAGGGTAAAGCCTACTACCAGTAGTACCAGCAACCCCAGACGCCATGCCGGACCCATATCCCATAACATCGGCATGCTCCAGCCAAAACTGACAATATTGAGTTTATGAATGAGTAACCAGCTCAGTAAAGCTCCCAATGGAATCGCCAGCAGCCAGGTGATACCGACAAAAATCAGCAACGGGCAGGCAATTACCAGCATCTGTTCGCGCCGACGTACACCGAGCGCGCGCCACTGGGCAAACTGTGGCAGGCGTTCCTGCAATATGGCTAATAACGAGGCGAGTAATGCGATGCCGGCGACGAGCAGAGTCAACGCATTCATTGCCGAGGTGATCGCAAAGGTTCGCTCAAAAATATTTACCGACAGCTTGCGAATCGCGGCCTGAGAAATCCAGTCACCGGGTTGTGCACCCGCTTTGAGTAAACTCTTCTCAGCCAGTTCTAGTGAGCTATATTCACCTTTTGAATCAGGCTTCAACCACAATCCTACCCAGTTTGTATAGGTGTGTTTCCAGCGCGCCGCCAATTCTTCGTAGGACAGGTAAAAATGATAATAAGGATTGCCATAATCGTAAAAGAACCCTACCACCCGATAATCGCGTGGACCGTCATCGGTTTGTAATTGAATAATTTCGCCCAGTTGCACCCCACCGAGGTAATGTGCCTGCTCATTTGCGAGTATCGCATCGGGTTGGGTTCGCCACATTTCCAGTGCATCCTCGGGTTGCTCTCCCAGCCATTGTGCTAGCGGCAAATTCAGGCTATCGGGAGCGCGAGTATCGGCGCCTCGAAGCAGGGTAGGACGGTTGCGCCAGCGCGTTGTCACACCTATGCGTGCGTGGCTATCGCGTAGCCAGGCTCGCGAGCTGTCGGGTTCAAACAGTATCGATCGATCGATGCGCGCAGCCTGAAAGTAGATATCGGCACTTTGGCGGATTTCCAGCCATCCGATAAAGGCACCACGAAAACTGTCGATCAGGGTACTAACACCCATGTTTGCAGTCAGCGCCAGTAATAGCGCCATCATCGCACTGCGTAAAGCCGGTAGTTGCGACCATCCATCGCTCACCAGCCAACGACCGATGATATGATCTTTACCCACCAGCCGACTAGCCAGGTGTAATCCCAGGATCAACAACCCTGGTAGTGTCCAGGCGGCGGCAAACAACACCAGAGCCAGTAACACGAAACCATCTAATGCACTATCCAGTTGCGGGTATAAAATCGCCGCGATGATCAAAAGTATAAATGCGCCTTTTAGCAGATTCGCTCGTGCCCGGCGCTCGGATTCCTGATCCGAGTCAGGTGAATACGCAGCCAGTACCTCGTGTCTCAACTGCTGGTACAGTGGCCAGCCGAGCGCCAACACCAGGCCCAGCAGGGTAATTGCCCAGGCCTTGAACACGGTATCAAGGCTCAGCGAGAGGAGTGCATCCACACTCGCACCGTACAAACTGTGAAGGCTCGCACTGAGTCCAGGTATCAACCATTGCCCCAGGAGTAACCCCGTTACCAGGCCAGACGCCGCGCCAATCAGGCTCCATATCAGGGTTTCGACCACGATCGCAGTCATTAGCACCGATACACTGACCCCCATCAGGCGCAGGTTCAGGAATGTCTCGCGCCGATACCACAATGAAAAACGCACCGCATTAAAAACGATAAAAAGACCTACCGCAAACGATAACAAACTCATCGCGGTCAAGTGGGTATGCAGACTCTCGGTCAGTTCGGAAAGATCCAGGTTCTGCTGGTTTTCGACCAGTTCGAGTTCATCGGGTATTAATTTTCTGAGTTCAGCCAGGCGCGCAGGCTTAATTTCACCAACCACCAGATAGCTAAAACGTTCGGTGTTGAGTAACTCGAAGGCAGCGCCTATATCCATCAACACCAGGCGTCCCTGCTGAATCCGACTTTGAATCAACGCGGGCGGCAACTTTCGACCATCGCGTAGAGCCAGCCTGTCCCCCACCTGGAGTTTAAGTTCCCGGGCTATGGATTCTGGTACCCAGGCGCGGTAAGGCGCCCGTATGAATTCCAGCCATTCGCGCCCGCCTTCGATACCCGTATCGATTTCTTCCTGACCCAGAACGTCGCGCGGTAAGGCAAATAAATCGGTCGCAATAATGCTTACTGGAACACCCTGTGGAGTACTCACCTGTCCTTCCACTATAGGAAATACCTGTCGAAAGCCAGCGAGGCGTAACTTGAGGTAACGCGCCTGTGTAATACCCCGCTTCGATTTACTCCGGATCCAGTAACTGGCCTGCGCCCCGAGCAACGAAGTTGCCTGTGCGTAACTTTTTTCGGCCTGCTGATTCACAATCTGTACCGCCGACCAAAGACCGACACCAGCAGTCAGACCCAGCAACAAAAACAGGGTTTGCCAGGGATGGCGCCAGTAATGGCTGAGCAGCGCCTTGAATACCCAGTAGTGGCTAGCCCACATTAATCCTGCCATCGTGCAAGCGCACCGAGCGATCCATGTAGGCGGCCATTTCCCGGCTATGGGTAACCATCATCAGGCTGCTATCGGCGCTTTTAACCAGTTCACAAAATAAAGCCATTACCGCCAGGCTCGACTGCTCGTCAAGATTACCGGTCGGTTCGTCTGCCAGCACCAGGGCAGGCTTATGTAATAGAGAACGGGCAATTGCGACTCGCTGCTGCTGCCCGCGTGACAACTGGTGCGGATATTTTTTAAGCTGCGACGCCAACCCCAGCCGCTCGATCAACAGGTCTTGAAACATCGTATCGAACCTCTGGCACAAGGCTGCCTGAAACCGAATATTGTCGAGGACATTCAGGGTTGAGATTAAATGGAATTGCTGGAATACCAGGCTAACCCGAAAGCGCCGCATGTGCGCCAGCGCCGAATCATTCATGGTGCTAAGGCTCTGGCTGGAAACCTCGATTTCACCGCTGTCAGGCCTGTCGAGGCCCGCGATCAGATGTAACAGGGTGCTCTTGCCGCTACCGCTTTCACCGAGCAATGCCACCGACGCGCCAGCGTCCAGGTGGAAATCAAGACCGTCTAATACCTGTACCGAACCTTCTGGCTGGACAAAGGACTTGCTCAGATTTCGAATGGATAGCATTCAATGATCCTAGCGACAATGAGGGTCGCAGGCAATGTCAACATCAATTATCAGTAATGCCATATTCAGGTTAAGATCGATTTAGTGACGACTAAACCGTTATAATGCTCACATTCGTTTTCCTTCCGGGACACTATTTATGACCGCTATCTGTGAAATCAGGGATTTGCAGAATCTGGCGCGCGCGCGCGTGCCTCGCATGTTTTATCAATATGCTGATTCTGGCTCCTGGAGCGAAACCACCTATCGTGAAAATGAAAGCGATTTTGCTAAAATTAAATTACGCCAGCGGGTTGCGGTAGATATCACCGATCGTTCGGTCGAAACCAAAATGATCGGCCAGCCCGTTGCCATGCCGGTGGCGCTCGCGCCGGTCGGCCTCACTGGCATGATGCACGCCGACGGCGAAATTAAGGCAGCCCTGGCTGCGGAAAAATTCGGTGTGCCCTTTACGCTTTCGACCATGAGCATTTGCTCGATAGAGGCTGTGGCAAAACACACCAGTAAGCCGTTCTGGTTTCAGTTATATGTCATGCGCGACAGGGATTTTATTAACCGCTTAATCGACCGTGCCAAAGATGCAGGATGCAGCGCCCTGATGTTAACCCTGGATCTGCAAATTCTCGGGCAACGACACAATGATATCCGTAATGGGCTGAGTGCCCCGCCAAAATTTTCTCTAGATAGCGTATTACAGGTAATCAGCCGTCCGCGCTGGTGTCTTAAAATGCTGGGTACCCGACACCACAGCTTCGGCAATATCGTTGGTCACGCCAGGGGAGTCGGAAACCTGTCATCCCTGTCGTCCTGGACCGCCGAGCAGTTTGACCCTAAATTATCCTGGAGCGATATCGACTGGATCAGGGAGCGCTGGGGCGGCAAGTTGATTCTAAAGGGGATACTTGACCCGGAAGATGCAAAAATGGCAAGCAAAACCGGGGCCGATGCTATCATCGTTTCGAACCATGGCGGCCGCCAACTCGACGGAGCACCTTCGTCCATTTCCGCACTACCAGCAATAGTCGATGCGGTGGGATCTGATATCGAAGTTCATTTTGATGGGGGAATCCGCTCTGGCCAGGATATTTTAAAAGCTATTTGTCTCGGTGCAAAAAGCACTTATATCGGACGTCCGTTTATTTATGGCCTGGGTGCGAAAGGCGAAGCCGGGGTAACCGAGGCACTTAATATCCTGCATCAGGAACTCGATACGACCATGGCGCTCTGTGGAGAAAGGTTACTGACCAATCTGGGGCATCACAATTTAATAAATCCACCGAAATAAAAAGAGGTCAATTTCAATGGCGCTCAATAAAGAAATATGCTCGGCTGAATCGGATAAAAATCCCAGGACACGCCGTAAATACATCCCTGTAGGCTCGACGACAGCTGTCCATGCTGTCGACGGTCCTGAAATTTTCAATCCGACTCAGCCCTTACTGCCTGATCAGTGGCCTTAAGTAAGTACCATTCGGGTCAAATCCGATTTCTAGTAGCTTATCCAGTCCGGATATTTCACTCTCAAGCCCCAGACTTATTTTCCTCGCGTTCGCGCAACTCGATGCGTCGGACCTTTCCGGTAGTGGTCATCGGCAACCCCTTGGTAAATTCGATCTCTCGCGGATATTCGTGCGCCGAGAGCCGTTCGCGAACTGCCTGTTGAATTTCCCTGCCCAGGTTATCATCTGGCTCATAGCCCGTTTTCAGGACAATATAGGCTTTGACGATTTGGCCACGCAGCTCGTCAGGTTTTCCGATCACCGCAGCCTGCGACACGGCCGGATGTTTCAGCAGTGAGTCTTCTACCTCGCCCGGTCCGATGCGATATCCAGCGCTGGATATTACGTCATCCTTACGTCCGACAAACCAGAGAAACCCATCTTCGTCCCGGTATCCTACATCGCCGGTGCGAAACCAGTTGCCACTAAACTTCGCCCGGGTAGCCTCTTCGCTATTCCAGTATCCAATAAACCGCACCGGATCATCACCCCATGCGGCCAGTTCCCCCTGCTCTCCCGTAGCCACAACCTGACCTTCATCATCAATGATATCAACCTGGTGACCCGGATAGGGTTTACCCATTGAGCCTGGCCTCGGCTCCATAATGGCGGAGCAATTTCCGACCAGATAATTGAATTCAGTCTGACCCCACATTTCATTAATAGTAATCCCCAATGCATCCCGCCCCCAGTGAATCAACTCTGCACCAACCTGCTCACCGGCACTCATCACCGCACGCAACTTTAATTGGTAACGCTCCCTGATATTCGGAATAGACCGCAACATTTTTAAAGCGGTGGGCGGAATGAATGTATTAGTGACTGCATACTTACCCATGAGCTGGCTCACGCGTTCGGGATCGAAACCACCACCTTCGTAAGCAAGCACGGGTATGCCATAATTGAGGCCCGGTAACAGGGCATCCCACAAGCCACCGGTCCAGGCCCAGTCTGCCGGAGTCCAGAACACATCCCCCTGTTTGGGGAAAAAATTCTGCGACATTTCAAAACCGGTAAAATTACCGATCACCGCACGATGTGCGATGAGTGCTCCTTTCGGTGGCCCCGTGGTCCCCGAGGTATAGATTAAACATGCCGGGTCGTCAGCACTGGTATCGGCAATTTCCAGGCGATCAGAGGATCGCTCCAGAAGCTGCCAGAATTCACTCGATTTTTCACCAACGTTACAACCGATCAGTTTCTGCAAATCGGGCAGCTCGGACATTAAGTCACGTAAGGTATCGTATTTACTCGCATCCGTAATTGCGATCCGCGCAGAACTATCACGCAGGCGAAATTCGAGTGCTTCGGGACCAAACAACACGGCGAGCGGTAAAGCCACGGCGCCCAGTTTATAAATCGCCAGATGGGCGATTACTGTCTCGACGCGTTGCGACAAAACTATTGCGACGCGATCCCCTCGAGAAACTCCAGATGCCTTTAGCGAATTAGCAAATCGATTCGACCAGATTTTCAATTGCCCAAAGGTAAAACTTGCAGTTACCCCCTGTACATTTTCGTAGTAAATTGCAATTCGTTCTGGGTCAGACTGGTGGCGTTCGCAAACTTGATTTGCAATATTCAGACGATCTGGAATCGACCATTCAAAACCGGATCGAATGGCATCAAAATCGGTCATAGCGGGATCGATGAGACGCACTTTAACTCCGTTTATAATTTTTCTTCGGCTATAATAACGCATCATTATACAAAGAATATATTGGCCTTCGACAGGCAACTTTTATCAACAGGCCAGCGAATTTAATGTACAAATTGTAGTGTGTGTCGTAAGCCACTGATTAGAGTGCAAATTCTAACTATTTCTCATTTTAGACTAGAGGGTCATTAATAGTGTAAACTCTGGGTATTGTGTACTTTAATTGTTACCTGAATATAGCGCTGATCGATAAGCGCAGCGAACAGGAGAAATAGCGATGGACACCAAAAACCGGGTTGGCTTCAGAGGTCGTCTTCACTCTAGCAGGTTAGCACTATGAACAGAATAGACGAGTGGACACAGTTTATTTCGAATTGCCTGAAATCAGAAACCGAGTTACTCGGCATACAGGCCAGGCATGACCTTTACGAAGACACTGCACGAGCTACCTTTATTCGGGTAGTACTCGAACAATTTTTACCCAGCAGCTTTGCCATTGGATCGGGGCGTGTGATCGATGCACTGGGCAACAGTTCCAGCGAGCTCGATATCGTTATCTACCGTCGCGATTTTCCTCAATTGAATCTACCCGGCAGTGCCAATGTATTCCTTTACGAAAGTGTACTGGCAACCATCGAAGTAAAAACAAAACTGGTAAGAAAAACATTTTTCGAAGCCATGGATAACTGTGCCTCGATGGGCGGGCTTAATCCAGCCGTTAATCCCGTCGCGATACGTAAGCTCGCTTTAAGAAATAAACTGGCTTTGAATGAAAATAACGAATATATGCACGAAGACCCGCTGAAAACAGCGCGGTTTAATCTAATTGGGCGACCACCTTCCTTCGTATATGCTTTTAGCGGGTATCAAACGAGCCTTAAACAACTCAAGGAAAACATTGATTTGTGGATAGACCATCGACGTAAAAAGAACCTGAACTACGAAATGAAATCTTTTCCTTCGATGATTGCTACGCAGGGTTGTTTCGCCTGGCGAAACGCGGCGCCTTTTTCGATCAAAAAGAATTTTATGCTCGGTCTTGGTAATGATAGCGCTCCTTTACGCCTGATCATATTGCAATTAATGAATGCACTGAATCGACGACTGCGCGGCACGAACGATAATTCCGGCATAAATCTTAACCTCGATGCTTACATAAATCATATAGATCCTCCTACATTTACCTCCAGCTGCGGCAAGGTTATCAATCCAGGCGCACCTACAACGACTATAACACCAATAGTTAAAGAAACTGTTTCGACACCCGTGGAAAAGAAAGCTGCTTCGGCCCCAGTAGAGAAGATAGTAATTCCAGTGCCGGTAGAAACGAAGGTCGATGCGCACCCGGTAGCAGGGCAATCCGACCCTGCCCCGGTAGAGCAGGAATTTCCTCCAACTCCAGTAGCCGATATAGCATCCGAGGATTCTTCCAGATTGGAAACCTACGCTGTTTTCAAACCCCCATCGGCAGCTGAACAGGAACCCATTCAGACAACAGCTCTCGAGGCTGATTCAAAGACTGGCTCGGACCCGATATCTGGAGAAAATACGGCTGATGATCCAGCGTATATTGAGCCGGAACTGGCCCAACCAGAATTTATTGAAGCAGAAGTCATTGAACCAGAAGTCATTGAACCAGAACCGAAAATAGACCTTCATACTAAACCTGTTCCAGGTGCAAATCCGCTCGAGGATACCGTCAAGATTCCTGCAAACGAGGTGGGGGTAATTTCAAACCCACCGGTTGAACCCAGGCCGAATGTGGAACTGGATCTGGAGTTGGAAGACAAGCCAGAGCCCGATATGGATCCATTTTCAGAAACGATTCGAATGCCTACACACGAACTGGAGAAAATTTCAATACCAAAAATGGCTCCCCAGTTGAAGTCAGCAAAGAATTCGAATCTCTCGGCAAAAAATGGTCAGGGGCATGCAGCCGAGTCAGATCCTGACCCTTTTAGTCGAACCATTCCACAGTAAGTTATACAGACCGCCTAGCAGGAATTGTAATACCTCAGCAATTCCTGCCGAAAACCATCCAGTTTCTCCGCGTGATTGGTAAATATCCAGGTTACCCCACGATTTAATTCCCTGTGAAAACATTGACGCGAGCGCGTAAAACCAGTGCCAGTTTTTTGATCCGCGTCCACGTGTCTTCGAATCAATTTGTTACTAACCAGCAGATAGTGCCCACTAATTCCCGCG
>CAZJEJ010000064.1:9592-13404 GCA_964544945.1 uncultured Gammaproteobacteria bacterium
CCCTTCAAAAGCTGCGTAGTACCCCGGCCTATTGCCTGGGTGAGTTCGATGCACCCCAACGGTGCAATCAACCTTGCACCTTTCAGTTTTTTTAACGCGCTGGCAAGTGACCCACCCCTGGTGATGATTTCCTTTAGCGGATACCACGAGCACGGCGGTGAAAAAGACACGCTGTTCAACATTAAATCGAGTGGCGAGTTTGTGGTTAACATGGTGCCACTCGCACTAAAAGACGCGATGAATACCACCACCGCGCCAGTAGCACACGAAGTCAACGAAATGGAGCTTGCCGGGCTTGCCACCGAGGAATCAACTCTGATCAAGCCTCCTCGCGTCAAAGAGGCGCCTATTCACCTGGAGTGCGTTTTTCACCAGGAAATAAAACTCCCCTGCACACTGGAAAACAGCATCAATACCGCCATCATCGGTCGTGTTCTAGGGATACATATCAACGATGAAGTACTCACCGATGGCCTGATCGATTTGGGTAAAATCAAGCCGCTGGCGAGGCTTGGTTATCAGCAATACGCGGTTGTTGATAATATCTTTAGCATGAATCGACCCGCGGATTAGGGCGGATATTTTTTATTAGGGTCAGTATCATCTGACCACAATGACACCTGGAATTCCTGCGACACATCGTCGCTAAACCTGGCACGCCCATGTGCCAGGAAATGTTGCGGCAGGGACAAATGGCCGGGACGGGCATTAGAATTTGCAGGATTCCTGCCTATTTGACGTTATTACAATAAAAGTGGTCGTAAACCGTCTGCTTCTCGAACCCGGGTATTATTTATCCTCTACTCGCCACTCATCTGCAATCATATTCTAACCTGGGTCTCTTGCTAATTTTATGAACCCAAATCCACAGTATTAATTAGATCCGGCAATCCCTGTTTCGAGGCCCACACACAATGCTATTTGAAGAACTGAATTTTCCAGAGGGCAGCCGCTTGCTGGCTCGTTGGCAAGCAAATGATCCGCAGGCGACGGGGCGGCTTCAGGATATTTTTGATACCACGATTAAGGGTCGGTACGACGAGGTTTTCAAAGGGGCAGCCCCGCAAGATGCCGTCCATATCTCGGGTCCTGTAGACTTGATGACGTTAGCGATAATGCACCAGTTATACGGCCTGACATCTGCTGACTTTTACAAGGAAGACCCCGAGCGTTATGTGCGTACAACCTTAATGGCTGTCAGGTTACTGGGCATGCCCAAACTTTATCTGAGTTGGCCAGTTTACGGATTTACAGCAGAAGCCCTGGGCCAGGCGATGATATATTCGGATAAATATTCTCCCGGCACGGATCCGGAAAAAACATTAGTCAACTCCGACAACTGGCAAGATGTCTCCGCACCCGATATGGGTACAGGCATCCCCAGGCTACTCGACGAGACTTTAGCCTGTTATCAACGCTTAACGGGATTAAACCCTGTTTTGCATTTGTCGGCGCCGTATAGCCTTGCAGCAGATATTTATGGGCAGGAACCATTAATCATTGCCCTGACTCACGAGCCAGAATTTGTTAACAGCTTTCTCGACCACCTGGCTGACACTGTTCTCAAACCCTGGATAGAACATTTTTTCAGCCGGTTTCCCAGCGGCCGGGTAGAACTCTCCGACGCTTCCGGATCGCCTTTCTTTATTGGCCCCAAAAACTGTAAAAATATGGCTATTCGGTCGATTCAAAGACTTACCGATGCAAAACCCTGGGGGGAACGAGTCTATATTGCCAACTACCGTGGCGACTACGTGACCCAGGCTAACAAAAGGGCCGCTTCTTCAAAGAGGCGTCGAAGTCCTGCAAAAAGCGACCAGGAGAAGGTTAGCCTGGACGAACTATTCGAATTAAAAAATAGTGTTTGCCATGATTTTGTCATCCGTCTCGCCGATGACAAAATACCCGTTACCTTTTACGTGGAGCAAGCGATCAAACGCGGTATCCCACTGTTTTTAGGCATTGGCGCGACCCAGATCGACCGCAACAGCATAACCGATCTGGAAATCGCGAATCAGGATATCAAGTCTATTTCCCGTGAGTATGTAGAAGCGATTAAAACGGTTGCCAGCACCATCGCTAAAAACGGTTATGATTTAAGGGTGCCTCCCTGGCCAGGCACGATCTATTTTGAAGACATCAGTGCTGAGTCCAGCTTTGAATTAATCGAAAGTATCGTGGGTACTGCGCTAAAGTATGGCACTGTGATATTCCGTTCGGTTGAGAAATAACGAAACAACACCGACAAATCATTTACTATAGGGCCGTAGTTTCTAATACCGTTATACACTATTTTGATACAAGATAGTTCCCTGCAAAATTGCAGTATTCAAAGGTATAAGATGAAAAATATTGAACCCTATAGCGGTTTTGAGCAAGGGCCGATTCGCCCTCCGAGTGAAGCCGAAAGCTTGCTTGTCAGGGTTAGCCGCAATTGCCCATGGAATCGTTGCACCTTTTGTGCCGTGTATAAGGATGCCAAGTTTGCCCTGCGCCCTGTAGATCATGTATTAAAAGATATTGATACGATTCGTTTTTATGTCGATGCCATCGAAGCCGCAGGAGTTTCCGGATATCCCATTTCCCAAAAAGAGCTTTACAAGCTCACTCCGAATGGAGGAAATGACGACATTCAAGCCCTCCATGCGGCGTATGATTTTGTTGCAAACGGAATGGAATCTATTTTTATTCAGGATGGAAACAGCCTCGTCATTAAACCAGGCGATATCATACGTATATTGATTCACCTAAAAGAGGCTTTCCCTAAAGTGGAGCGGGTAACTTCATACGCACGCTCTCGCACAATCGCCCGAATAAGTGATGAAAACCTGAGCCGAATGGCCAGCGCAGGCCTTAACAGGATCCATATCGGCATGGAATCCGGCTCGAACAAGGTACTCAAGAGGGTAAAAAAGGGCGTCGATAAAGCAATGCAGATTACTGCCGGGCATAAAATTAAAAACGCTGGCATGGAATTATCGGAATACGTTATGCCAGGACTTGGAGGCAAAGCCCTGTCGCGGGAAAACGCACTGGAAACTGCCGATGCGCTGAATCAGATCAACCCGGATTTTATTCGCATGCGAACTCTGGGTATGCCTGCCGCTGCACCTCTCACAAAGCAGTTTATAGAGGGTACTTTCGATAAAATGGGAGAAGTCGATACAGCCAGGGAATTACTCCTTTTTCTGGAAACGCTGGATGGAATTGACAGTACTGTAAAAAGCGATCACGTGCTGAATCTTTTTCCTGACGTCGATGGCGTGCTTCCTGGTGATAAAGAGAGAATGATGCAACCTATAGAGGATTTCCTACAGCTTGATCCCGAAGAACAAATGATATTCTGTATAGGCAGAAGAACCCACAGGATTGCCAGGTACAGTGATTTGGGTAATCCGGTACACCGTGGTTATGCCCTGCAAATGTGTTCGGAACTTGGCACGACCGTAGACAACTATGATGGCGCCATTGATTCAATAATGCAGCGGTTTATTTAAGTACCTCGAAATCGATCGAGCACCACTTTTTAACTAGTTCCGTTTTGCCTGTGCGAAATTTCTGGAACTAAGGCTACGTAATCTGTTCAGATCAAAGTAGAATAAACATTTATGCACCACGATCACTAGTGGGCAATTCGACACTCACCCGCAGGAAAATACATACTGAAAATGAATAAGATAGCATCGAGAAGGCGATTTATAGGGTGGATAGCTGCCCTTGGTGGAGCCTATGGGCTGGGTGTGGCAACCCCGAGATTGATCACCTATGTTAAAGGCGCTCCATTGCGCGAGGCTGTGAACTCGGTACTGGCT
>CAZJEJ010000065.1:0-11633 GCA_964544945.1 uncultured Gammaproteobacteria bacterium
TGATACATACTATTTCCTGAAAAACCTGTCACTCTACAACAATCCACTATTTTACAATTATTCCCATATTTTGATTCCCGATGATGCCAGAATGATGCAAATACATCATTCTGGAAGCCACCCCACCCGTGTATTTTCATACATAAAGCCATAAGTAACTGGCTTTATATCAGGTGACCGCCGCGTGATGTGTCGTTTGTACATATAAAATCCTGGCATCGACCGGGGTGCTTGCATACACCAAACTGGTTCCTCAACAAGGGGTAGTGATGTGAAATTGGGCATATTGATCACCACTGACAGACACTTGAATCATATTTTAGGTATCAGTCGTGCTGCTAGTGCAAAGGGTCATGAAGTGGCGATATTTGCCATGAGTGAGGGTACTAGATTGCTTGCTTTTTCCGAATTCATCCGGCTTTGCGAGCTTGATAATACGACAATGAGTCTGTGTAGCCATAGTGCAACTGAGTTTGGCGTGGATACGACAGTGGTACCAAAAGAGATAATCGTTGGCAGTCAATTTAATAATGCCATGATGAATAACCAGTCGGACAAAGTTATTGTTCTTTAGCTTAAATACGATTATTAAATACCAGGCTATGGTTTTCGCTAATAAGGGGGATGGATAATGAAAGTGTTACACATTCTTAACGATGGGCCGGATGAAGATGCGCAAAATATTATTGCGCACCACTCCGAAAATAAAGACGTAGAGGTCATCGATCTAACGGATATTAATATAAGCTACGATGAACTTGTCGACCGGATTGAGCAGTGCGATAACATAATTTCATGGTGATTAAAACTTAATAGCATGCTGTCCTTATTCAAGAGGTGTGAAGTTTATGAGCGTAAGCTTGTGCCACGAGCGAGGTAATATATCTGTAAAGCCGATTAGGCTGTCGCAGTCTTGCTATGGTTTCTTCACCTCACAAGTAAAAATTCTGAAAAATTATTACCGACGCACCTTAAATCGTTTGAGTCCATTTAGCCTCTTCCCCTTCTTTCGGTCACCGCAAACCCGTGGAACCGTGCAACACCTATCAAAGCCAGAACCTGCGACAGAGACAGAGACCCGCTATCTTGCAGCTGTTCTCTTTGCCTTATTAACTCTGACCACCTTATTTGTTCTATATGTTTTTCGTGCTTACGATGATAATCGTTTTACAAGTTGGCAATGGGTGTTCGCAAATAATGAAGTATTCGTTACCGGCCTGATTCTTTTAGTGGCGTTGGTCCTGTCGTGGTGGTTGACTGAAATTCACCTGTCTCAGAAGCAAGCCCTGGTTTATCTGTTGATTTCATCTTTTATAATTTCTGCGGCTCTTTGGCGTCTGCCCGAAACCATCGTCGATGCATCCCGATATTTCTTACAGGCTAAATCTCTAGCCGTCAACGGTCCAGCCTATTTTTTAAATGAGTGGGGCTATGGTATAGCGGCCTGGACGGACCTTCCTCTGGTACCCTTTATCTACGGCCTGATTTTCAGGTTTGTAGGCGAATATCGCACTGCCATTCAGGTTGCTACAACACTCTTCTTCTCTGGCACGGTGCTACTAACGTTTCTTATAGGAAAAGAGTTATGGGACGAGGTAACAGGTCTATATGGTGGCGCTTTGTTGCTGGGAATGCCCTTCCTGCTTACCCAGGTACCGCTAATGCTTGTAGACGTCCCTACCATGTTTTTTTTGAGTCTCGCTGTCTATACCGTGCTATTAGCGGTTCATACAGGGAAAGTGTCATGGATTGCGATGGCGATGATATCAATTGTACTCGCTTTATTAAGCAAATATTCCACATGGCTAATGCTCAGTGTCGTGCCTGTTATTGCAATAAGCTGCCGTATGGGATCCTGGGCTAAATTATGCAGGCAAATGTCTATTATATTTGTAGGAGTCTTTTTATTTTTTACTATTTTACTGGTATGGAAATACGATTTCATAGCCAACCAGTTTGCCTTATTGATGACATACCAGTTACCCGGTTTAAGTCGATGGCAGGAAAGTCACATATCAACCTTTTTATATCAGGTGCATCCGTTTATAACACTGGCGGCGCTGTATTCGATCTATCTGGCATGGCATAAACGGGATGTTCGATACCTGGTTGTCATCTGGATGGTGTTGTTGGTACTGATATTAGATATCAAGCGGATCCGATATGCGCTTATTGTTTTTCCCATGCTGGCCCTGATGGCGGCCTATGCCCTGCGACAGATCGGTGACAGCCGGATTCGTAATTACCTGATTCTTTGCATAATTGTATCTTCGGCCACTGTAACCCTATACGGATATTCGTCATTTTTGAATACGACTAGCGCCAGTAATATCAAACAGGCGGGTGAATTTCTCAACAAAATCAATGCATCTACAGCGGAAGTTATTTTGTTGCCACAAACAGGATCATCTATCAATCCAACGGTGTCCGTTCCTTTGCTCGACCTGTTTACAGATAAGAATCTGGTCTATTGGGGGGAATCGGATTTAATCCCAGAGCCCGAGCAGCAATATCTAGGTACCTCGTCTCTTAGATTTAGCTGGGAATACAAACTGCCGAACTTTTATGAGACGAGTAATAAAAAAGCAGACAAGGCAATCGTTGTTATTTCAAACGGCGCCACACAGACTTTACCCGCAGCGATTAAAAAACGATTAAATGGTTTTCATATTAAACAGAGATTTGCTCAATATGAGGGTATATATCGTTATTCAACCGTTGTTGAAGTCTACGAGAGCAACAGGTGGCATGAGTCTGTCGATAATATATAGGGGAAATCTTTATGGAAAATGACTTTAGAAAAAAGCGTGTCTGGGCATTTGTCATAGTGGCTTTTTTTACCTTAGTCAGTATCTCAACCTACGCATACAACGAGTATTATATCTATCTATCCGTTTACCTGTGGTTCGGTTTTATATACGGCATGTGCCTGCAGTATGGGCGCTTCTGTTTTTCATCGGCATTCAGGGATTTGTTTGCAGTAGGTGTGCCACGGATGGTCGTGGGTGTAATGCTGGCTATAGTGTTATTTGCACTGGTCAGCGCATTTGTTAGCGCATCAGGTCTGAGTACATTTCACCCCGCACCTTCTAGCATCCATTCCGTAATAGCGGGGTTTATTTTTGGGGTTGGAATGGTATTTGCCGGCGGTTGTGCGTCTGGATCTCTGTATAAAACCGGTGAAGGCAATGGTACGGCGCTCATCGTTATTCTGTCGATTAGCGTTACCCAGGCGCTATTTGCTGACGTCGCTGGCTGGACCAATTATTTGGTACCTGATTCCTGGAATCAGTCGGCTATAGACAAGGGCCTGCCGGATATTATTAATGCCGGTGACGGCTGGTTGGATCAATATCTTGCCGGTTATGTATGGAATCAACCTGTAGCAACTTTTGCCAGCCTGATGGGGATGGAGGATGACTCAATCGCTGGTGCATTTGTGGGTAATGTCCTGGTGGGCGTTATTATACCGGCAACTATACTACTGGTGATTGTTTACCTGGTTTGGTCACGGCGCGGATACATGAGAAAAAGACTGAAAATAAAACAGGAATTCGGCTTCAAGGACGAGCTTGCAGGATATTGGACCATGCTTATGGCGTCCAATCGCACCGCTATCGCAGGCCTCATACTGGGCATTTTTGCCGGTCTCCAGATGTTTGTCACCCAGGGCCTGAGGGTAAAATTCGGTGTCAAGAATGCAGGTACACTACTCGATCGAATGGGCCATGATTTTGGTTTATCCGTTAACGGCACTGTATTTGATCCTGGCTACTGGTACGTCACCACGCAGGAGGCCCAGTGGGTGGGATGGGTGCTTAACAAAATGGGGGCTGATAATATGGATAATATATACTTCGGCTTCGTTAACGGCATACCAAACCCAGCCGTTAATCCCGCAGACTGGATGTCCCTGGCCTTGATCGGAGGGGCTGCAGTTATGGCTTTGCTTCAAAATGAATTTAAGTTCAAAAGCACAACCATGGAACTCGCGACCTGGGCAATGATCGGTGGTGCCCTGATGGGTATCGGCTCCCGTTTAGGACTTGGCTGTAATATCGGCGCCTTCTTCGTACGGGTATCCCAGGGCGACACCTCGGGCTGGTTGTTTGGCCTTGGCATGGTCGGCGGCGCCTATGTTGGTGTCAAGTTCTTCAGCTGGTGGACCGATCGCCGCATGGCCAAAGAATTTGACGACGAGGTCTTTCACGAAAATTTAGAGATGAAATCATGAAATTTGAAAAAATATCAGACGACCATTTTATGCTTGATGTACAGGGCTACGTTTGTCCGCATCCACAGCTTTACACCAAGAAAGCGCTTGCCAAAATCCAGTCGGGTAATCTGCTTCAGATTAAATTCGACAATCCGTCTTCCGGTGAGTCGATTGCCGCAATGTGCGATATTACCGGAGACGAAATTGTGAATCAGAAGCAGGAAGGTGGGCGTTATATCTGGGATATAGAAAAGGCGTAAATCATGCCGTAACGGATACATGAAGCGGTCAGCATATTTTTGGTATAGCAGAGTCTAACTTGAACGAGAGGTAGGCAAAATGAAAAATGATTTTTGGGTAGTTATCCTGGTGGTGGCCATTTCCATGGGGTTTCTCATAGGTTATAGCCTGCCACCCATGCTGGAAGTGGGCATGATTGGCGGTAATAAAGAGCAGCCGGCAGGTTTGAAATCCGAGGTCAACAAGGAAATGGAGCAATATTACCAGGATTTGTTGAAAGATCAGGATTAAACGGCTGTTTTGGTACTGAAAAATACTGGTCGCTACTAACAGGTGGCATTATATATGTTGGTTAGTGCGTCACTCAAACAGGTGGTAAAACGGGTCATGTCATCACCACCGGGAAGAAAAAAATGAAGAATCAACTATGGACATTAATAGTAGTAGTAGGCTTTTTACTGAGCGCCCTGATCGGCTACAGTATTTCATCCAGCACCGGTGTTGAACCTGGATTTTTCGAGGCGCCGGACGCCGGTAGCTATGGTGCCAGCACAGAAGTCGCGGCGCCTGAAGGCATCAGCGGCGAAGTTCAGGATTACTATGAAAATTTAACCGAATAGTGTACCGACCGAGTCTACCCAGCAGCTTGTATTGAGAGCTAGTATGCCTTTGGATAACAGTGTCGATAGCGTGCTGATATTAGGAGCCGGGCTTGCGGGCTTAACTGCCGCTCGGGAATTAAATCGCGCAAGTCACCCGGTTACTGTTATTGAAGCAGAGGAAGGAGTTGGCGGGCTTGCTCGAACGATCGAATACAAAGGCTTCCGCTTCGATCTAGGCGGTCATCGCTTTGTTACGAATAATCCAGATCTAGATAGCTATGTCAGGAATCTTCTCGGCGAAGATTGCCTGTGTGTACCACGAACCAGCAAAATCCTGTTGCGCAATCGGTATTTTGATTACCCGCTGCGCCCGCTCAATGCAATATGTGGTTTCGGTCCTGTAATGACGGCATCGATCCTGTTTGATTATCTGCGGCAACGAATTCGCGCACGTTTTGTAAAGACGACGCCCGTCTCCTTACAGGACTGGGTAATCAGTCATTTCGGCCGAACTATGTTTGATATTTATTTCCGTGATTACAGCGAGAAAGTATGGGGTATCGATTGTCAGCGCATCGATATGAACTGGATGGAACAGCGTATACAGGGGCTTTCTCTTGGAAAGGCCATTAAGAAATCTCTGTTACCCCGGCAGGGTCAACAACTGGCAACCCTGGCTAATCGTTTTTTGTACCCGAGGCAGGGTATAGGGCAAATTGCCGATCGCTTAGCCGCTGAAGTTATGCAGTCAAATCCTGTCCATACCGGGATGCGAGTTCTCAGGCTCAACCACTCGGATTTCCAGATAAACAGTGTCGAGGTCGAGCAGGACGACCATAGACGAGTTCTGAATGGCAGCTCGATCATCTCCTCCATACCCTTGCCAGTACTGATTCGTGCCATGCGTCCATTACCGCCTGCTGATGTACTGGCTGCGGCATCACAGCTGGGCAGCCGCGATCTTCTGACCGTGACGTTGATGATAAACCGTCCCCGAATAACACCCCACACCTGGATATATATACCAGAAAAAAATATTCCCTTCGGTCGTATTCATGAGCCTTCGAACTGGAGCTCTTGCCTGGCGCCAGAAGGTCAAACACACCTGGTGGTAGAATATTTCTGTAACCGTGGTGATCCGACATGGGGTAGCAGCGATGAAACTCTGACCAAAACCACCATTGATCACCTGGTGGCACTCGGTTTGATCAATCAAGGCGATGTGTTTGACTCGGTGATTACCCGCATAGCAAATGCCTACCCCCTGTTCGAAGTGGGTTATAGCGAGCATTGTCGTACTATTTATGATTATCTGAAAAATTTTCGTAACCTCTATACGGCGGGTCGCGGGGGGATGTTTCGTTACTACAACATGGATCATGCCATGATGGCGGGTATGGATGCGGCACATGATATTATTCGGTGTCGCCCTCCCGCTTTAGAAACCGTGGCGCCTGGATCAACCGAAGCGATAAGCAAATGAAATGCGCGTTGATCATTCCATCCTGGTTGCCGGAGGAGTTGTTCCCCGCCAAAACCGCAGGCTCACAGATCAACTACTGGCAACCCCTGGGTACCTTGTACGTTGCCGCCTGTCTTCAGCAGGCAGGTCACAGTGTACGGTTCTTCAATGGCGCCTTCATGGAACACAAAGAAATTCTGCAACAAATTCGGCAATTTCGCCCCGGTTTTGTCGGCATCTACTCAACCACTTTTGGCTGGGATAAAGCCGTTCAAACCGCGAATGATATCAAGACAGTCGACCCCGGTATTTTTCTCTGTGTCGGGGGCCCCTTCCCGATCGCGGTTCAAAAACAATGCCTGCTCGAGGATGGTAAACAGTTTGATGCAGTGGTGACCGGAGAGGGCGAGGTCACGGTCACCGAAATGGTCAACAAACTGGCTGCCGGCGACAGTCTCTACGGCGTACAGGGCATTGTCTTCAGGGATAAGGGTGAGCTGATCGAAAATGATCCACGGCCACTGCTTGAGGATCTGGATTCACTGCCGCTGCCTGCGCGTGATTTACTCGGGGATGCCAGTCGCTATATACCTCCCCCCGCTAGTTACAAACGCAAGCCGGTTGCGGTTATGATTACTTCGAGAGGTTGTAACCGCCATTGCATCTACTGTTCCCAGATTGACCGGGAAAGACAGGCCGGCATTCGCGGGATTCGTTTTCGCAGTGTCGATAGCGTGCTGGAGGAAATCAGCCTGTGTTTAAAACAGGGTTACAGGGAAATCAAATTTATCGATGATACCCTGGCAGCCGATTACAACAGATTAATGACGCTGTGCAGGGAAATCAAATCACGGCGACTGGATTTTAGCTGGTTTGCCTCGGCCTGTGTCAACCAGGTAGACAAACCCCTGTTGCATGCGATGAAACAAGCCGGTTGTTGGGCCATTCTTTTCGGTGCCGAAAGCGGTGTTCAAAAAAATCTCAATACCTTGCGCAAGGGAAGTACGCTTAAGCAGATTCGGTATGCGGTTGCGGCGGCCAAGGAAGTCGGTTTGCAGGTGAGCACGCCTTTTTTGTTTGGCATTCCAGGTGAAACCTTTGAGGAGGGACTTAAGACGATCGAATTTGCGATTGAACTCGATCCCGATCTGGCTAATTTCCACGCCCTGACCGCTTTTCCAGGTACTTATCTGTACGACCACCTGGAGCAGTACGGTCGTGTGTCCGGTGAGTTGCGTGATTACACCTACCAGGGAGCATCCTTCGTACCTTACACCATGAGCCGCAACCAGATTCATGAACTACGTCAACTAGCCTTACGCCGTTTCTATTCTCGACCGGTTTTTCTAATACGTCGATTACTGCAAATCCGCAGGTGGGACGATTGCAAGGTTGCCATTCAGGGCGTTAAGAGCCTTTTCTGGCTCTGGACAAAGAAAAAACTATTTCATCGGCCCGGCGAACACAAACCTTCGGCAACAGGAGATGGTTAGTGAATGAATTGGGCCAGGTATGGTTTTACCAATGCAGGGTACAAGCCCGGGTTTAACAGTATATTGGTCATGAAGTAACATTCGTGGCTGCAATAACATCGTTGCGCTTTTATCGAGGCAATGCTTTGTCGGGCCTGCTCGGTTTGGGTAACCCGGCGTATATCGTATCCATAATCCCGCACATTACCAAAACTGCTGGATAGCATTTCGCACGGGTAAACCTCGCCGGTTTCGCCTAGAACCAGGTTTGCGCGCCCCGCATAACAGGGAATTTGACGTTGCTGTTCAGTCAGGGTGCGATAAATCAGGCGGTGCTGCAGAATATCCTGCGCCGCCTTGAGCTTCGCACCTTTAAACCGATAGGTACCGGCTTTATTACGATTGATTTTACCGGCAAGACGCTCTACCGCGCGAAGGTATTTTGTATAATCCACGGTTTTGTAGCGACCCTGCTTAAGATTACCCCTCACCATGGACAGAGTGTGTGTATTGACATACTCCAGTCCGCCAACAAAATCGATGATCGCATCCATATTATCCTGATTGTCAGAACAAAATACGGTGTTCACTCCTAATTCAAAGTTGGAATATCGTTCCAGCAATGGGCCCAGCAGGCGACAGGTTTTCAATGTTTTTTCGAAGCTATGGGGCGTGTTACGTAAACGATCATGCCGTTCACCCAATTCATCGATCGACAATTTCACGACGATGACGCTGTTGGGACAGTGGCTAAGTATTTCCTCTGTTCGTTGCCGTATGAGCTCGGGCATCAGTCCATTGGTGGGGTAAAGCATTATTACCGGTTTATTCTGTTGGTAGAATAGTCTGCTGATGTCTACCAAATCTTTGCGTAAAAAGATTTCGCCGCCGGAGAAAGCAAGCCACAGCAACTTGCCCAGGGACTGGGATATACGCTCGATTTCCTCCAGTGATAGTTCTTCGCCTTCGCAAACATTCTGATCGTTGTTTTCCAGGTAGAAGCAATACGGGCAGCGGGCATTGCAGCGGCGAGTTACGAAAAAGCTAAGCTGAATCGGCTGATGTTTACCGAATAAAGAAGTGATGTGGCGTAATGGTGAATACATTGAAGACTATCCCTGCTTGCGCACAATAGTATGCAGGAAGTCGGAAAAACCCGCTATCGATCCAACGGCGACAGGGAAAGGGTATGCCAGTAAATAATATAAGCTGGCCCCCAGACTAAATAATGGACCATTGGTATCGTAGAAGGCTTTAAATAGTCTCCGATTGATATATAAATTAATTAAACTCAGGAATATGATTACAGCGAGTGCTGTTGTATAGCCTTTGGCAAGGCCAAATACCAGGATTAAAGAAATAAAAAAGACACTGACATTGAGTTTGAGTTCGATTGAGGCCGTACCGGAATCAGCAAACAGATCCTGGTTTCTCAGGGAATACTGTATCCAGTAGCGTGTCTTGCGTATGGCATTGTTGCATGAATCGAGTAGCGAAAAATTGAAAATATGCTGCACCTGGATGGCCGGCTGCATCACCAGCGTAACACCAGCCCGTCGTAAGCGATGGCTGAATTCCACGTCTTCCAGAATAGGCCACTGGTCCTCGGCAAAGCCGCCGCTGCGGTGAAACAGGTCGGTGTTAATGGCCATCGCGTGGGTGGCAATATAATCGGTCTGCAGTAGATTCCTGGTTTCGGAGTAGTTGATAAAAACCGATTGAAAGCGACCGAAAAAACCCTCGTCATAGGGCTGCGGCGTATAGGTTCCGCCGATGACGGTGTGTGCGTCAGTCGATGCAAGCATAATACGCAACTGTGAGAGTGTATTCTCCTGTAGCAAACAGTCGGAATCGGTAAAAAATAATATATCTCCCCTGGCCTGTTGTGCCCCCATATTACGCGCCCGAGAGGCACCGGCATGTTTCGACGACTCGATGAGTGTGCAGGGGAATCGTCTGATTATATCCCTGGATCGATCTTCCGAGCAGTCATCGACGACGATAATCTCGACTGCTTCATCCTTAATCGAGGTCGTAGCTGCCAGACACAGATCGAGTGTCTTCTCACCGTTATAGTTGGGGATAATGACGGATATGAGAGGTACCATACTATGCCCTGAATATTCCATTAGGCAAGCCTGTAATACCTCTTTGCTGCATCTTCAATTACCTTTAAATATCATAAGCCTTTTTACGACTCGTTTTTAGCACCGGGACTCAAAGAATACCGGTTGCCCGGTTTAACATCTCTCTTCGCGAGTTGAATTTCAGGTAATACTAATACACCCTAACGGGTGCATGTTCCAATCAAGATAATGCAAATGCATCATTCCCATGTCAGAAAATCCAGTGTAAATAGTACCGTATGCATAGCAATATGCTTTTCTGTACGGATTTATAAAGCGGCATTATAGCTGTTCAATCCCTGCGATATGTAGCTAATTACCTATCGCCAAAGTGTCCGATCTCCTTTGACCACCCGGATCATAGAGGGTACTAAAGAGTCTGGGTGCTCTTTCCATGATAGTGAAAGCTATGGCAAGTAAGAGCAATGGAGAAGAACATGAACCATTATAACAAGAGCAATTGGAGATAAATTATGAATAGAACCATGAGAATCAATATCCTACTGACTGTCCTGCTATCAATTTTCTATAGTGTAGTGGCTTCGGGTGCTGTGAAGTGGGCCAATCCGGAGTTGTTAGTTGGCCCCGAAACCGTAAAGGCAAATATTGGAAAAGCAGACTGGGTGGTCGTTGATTGTAGAGGTCTTAAAGACTATGCAAAAGGCCATATACCCGGCGCCATAAGCCTGGGTAAATCCTGTAAGAAAGCCTTGCGAGATACTACTTCACGGGCCTGGCGAGACATATCGAAATACGAAAAACTGCTGGGTAAGGTGGGTATAAGTAACAATACTCACGTGGTATTTTATTATGGCGGCATGAAAACGATAAACGATGCGACAGTCGGGTTCTGGATTATGGAATACCTGGGTCACACAAAAACCCATGTCCTCAACGGTGGACTAGACGCCTGGCGTAAGGCGGGTAATCGGCTGGATAATAAACCCGTTATGAAGCCTGCTACAAAATATACTGCAAAAGTGAATGCTAACGCATACGGTTCAACCGACGAAGTACTGATGATAGCCAATGGAGAATTACCCAATGTGCAATTGATTGATTCAAGGACAAAGAATGAAAATATCGGTAAAGATATCCGCGCTATCAGGGGCGGTAAGGTACCGAATACCACAATCAATATATCGCATAAAACTACCCTGTCTAAAGCAATGAACTCTAAAACAGGTAAATTGGAGACTATCGCTTATTTCGATCCAGAGACGGTATCAAAATCCTTCGCCAGTCTGGATAAGTCTAAACGTACCCTGGCCTATTGTCAGACCGGAACGCGTTCGACCATGACCTATTTGGAGTTAAGATTGCTGGGCTTCGAAGATGTTGCCAACTGGGATGAGTCCTGGCGTGTATACGGTTCACAACTTGAGTATCCAGTGGCGAATGAGCAATGGTTTAACTTTGCCAGTATGAATAAAAAGATGAAAGCACTGGAGAAAAAGGTTAGCAAGCTGGAGAAGGGAAACTAATTCACCGGCAATAATGCAGGGATGCCTACTA
>CAZJEJ010000065.1:11733-13081 GCA_964544945.1 uncultured Gammaproteobacteria bacterium
TAGAGCCATAAAATTGATCACATTTTCCCTATCCTATTGAATAACTGGGTGAATTAGCGTCATGTTATTTTTTATTTTATTGTATTAACGGGAAATTATCAGGGAACAGGCTATTTTGTGGTACTGTCAACTTGAGCATGGACACTTCCTTTTCTGACTTCATCCAGACACTTTCATACCAGGTGCTGCCCAGAGACGTCGTTGCGATCATGAAGCGTAGCCTGCTCGATACTATCGGCGTGGGCGCAGTCGGCAGCACAACAAAAATGTCCACCATCACGCGGCAATTTGCCAGTGAGCATATGCCTGCAGGGCTCAATGGGCCTGGCGCGCGATTGCTGTTCGACGGTCGAGTAGTCAGCCCCATGGGTGCCGCCATGGCCGGCGCTTTCACAATCGATTCGATCGATGCCCATGACGGCTATTCGGCGGTAAAGGGTCATGCCGGTTCAGGAATTTTACCGGGGATCCTCGCTTTTGCTGATGATCTACATCGTGGTGGCAGAAAGATTTCCGGCCAGGAACTGTTGACTGCCCTGGCAATTGGATACGAGATCGGCTATCGATCAGGCCTCGCCATGCACGCGACCTGCACTGACTATCATACCTCCGGTGCATGGACTGCGGTAGGAGTGGCAGCGGCAGGGGCCAAACTGCTTGGACTGGACAATAACCAGTTGCGTCACGCCATGGGTATCGCGGAATATCATGGCCCACGCAGTCAGATGATGCGCTGTATCGACTATCCCAGCATGCTGCGGGACGGTGTGGGCTGGGGATCGCCGGCTGGCGTCAGCGCCGCCTACATGGCGCAAATGGGGTTCACTGGTGCGCCCGCCATTACCGTCGAGGGCGAAGATGAAGTAACACGCCGATACTGGGCGGATCTGGGGCAGCGCTGGGAAATCAACAATACTCACTATAAACCGTATCCGGTTTGCCGCTGGGCGCATTCTTCGATTGAAGCCGCCGATAAATTGATGCGGCTCCACGATCTCACCAGCCGCGACATTAAAGGAGCGCGTATCCGCACCTTTCATTACGCCAGTCGTCTTGCCGGCCATGAACCACAAACCCTCGATGAACTGGCCTATGCGCTGGCTTTCCCGATGGCGATCATGATCGTGAAACGGCAGATCGGTGCTGAACAGTTAGTCGAAGAAATCCTGCAGGATCCAGAAATACTGCGCATCAGCAAGGCCACGAAAATCGTCGACTCCGACCACTACACCAAAATCAGCACCCGCCAGCGCTGGGCCGATGTAACGCTTTATCTGGAAGATGGTCGTGAAATTCAGTCAGAGCCTACTACCCCAAAGGGGGACCCGGAAGACCCGCTTTCAGACCA
>CAZJEJ010000066.1:0-12480 GCA_964544945.1 uncultured Gammaproteobacteria bacterium
GATGATCCTCTATCACCAAAATAATTTCTTTTGGTTACATGCTGCTGAAAATAAGGCTTATCTCTATCTTGGTATTTTTCACAGTCTTGCTCTTCCCAGCTTTTACCGGTCGAATAGATTGCGATGCCAAGAAATATTACCATTAGGGCTACTATGCCACCATACAGCCACTTTCCGACGGTTGTTGTGCCTATAAATGCCATTAGCATCATGGCTAGGATAAAAATAACTATCGCAACTAGTGGATGCATTAACTTTGCCTAACAGTTTAAATCGGTTGGAACTTCCCGTATCTAAATACCGGAAGTTCCAATCTATGTTTTTTTGATAAAAGCATGAATTTTGCTTGCTCCTTCATTTAATAATTTTAAATCCTTAATAAGTTCAACAAGTTATCACGTATACCAAATTATTTCCATGTCTGTAATAAGGCTTGCTTCTATTCAATATCATTGGAATTTCCCGTATAAGTTCTTGCGCTTACTTTGTACTTGCCGTATTGTTTCAAATATGAGAACATAATGAGAATATTACATGGAAAGTAAAAAGCAAAATTCCCCTTTTCTGGAAAAAGTGCGTCAACTGATGCGCGTGCAGCATTATGCTATTAGAACTGAACTGTCGTATATCCAGTGGATTAAACGGTTTATTTTATTTCACGATAAGCGCCACCCCAGTGAAATGGGGGAAGCCGAGGTAGCAGCTTTTTTGACTCATTTATCTGTCGACAGAAATGTAGCGCCCGCAACTCAGGGCCAGGCACTCAACGCTCTGGTTTTCCTTTACCGCAAGGTACTGAACAGGCCGTTAGATGAGATACACGGTATTGTTCGGTCGAAAAGGAAATCGAAAATCCCCGTGGTTCTCACACAATTGGAAGTAGCGTCATTGCTTTCTAATCTGGAAGGTGTTCACTGGCTAGCCGGTTGTTTACTGTACGGTTCAGGTCTTCGGCTAATGGAGTGTATTCGGTTGCGTGTGAAAGATGTCGATTTTGGCCGTCTTTCGATCACGGTCCGACAGGGTAAAGGTGGGAAGGATCGTATAGTGACCCTCGCCAGGGAATTAGTGGTGCCGCTACAAAGGCATCTGGAATCTGTAAAGATGACTCATGAGAGAGATCTCGCGGAAGGTTTTGGCCGCGTCTATATGCCTTATGCGCTAAATAGAAAATATCCTCATGCTGCAGCTTCCTGGGGATGGCAGTATATTTTTCCAGCCACCAGGCGAAGTATTGACCCGAGAAGCGAAGTGGTCAGAAGACATCACATGGATGAATCTACCGTTCAACGCGCGGTTAAAATAGCAGTACGCGAAGCCGGGATTGAGTGTCCTGCCAGTTGCCATACGCTACGTCATTCTTTTGCCACGCATCTGCTCGAACGAGGGGCTGATATTAGAACTGTGCAGGCGCAATTAGGCCATAGCGACGTGAAGACCACAGAAATTTATACGCATGTGATCGGGCGTGGAGGATCGGCAGTCATCAGTCCACTGGAGACTATTTTTGGCGTCGGTAACATTCGAGGGCAGGTTTAATTCCGCTGGTAGTTGACCCAAAAAATTAACTCCTTCATCCCGGCTTTCTCTCCGAAGGGGGAAGGGGCTTAGGAATCTTCTTTGCTAGACGGTTTTTCGTCTTGTGCTCCCCCGTATCAAACGCATAGAATAGCCGCCTCATTTTTGAATATTATCTGAGGAAAATCCAATGGCTGAATGTCCCGTCTGTGCGGCAGATGTCAAAACTGCCGACGATACCATGGCTGGCGAAGTACTGGCTTGCGAAGACTGTGGAACCGAACTTGAAGTGCTTCAAATCGATCCACTCAAGCTGGCGGAAGCGCCTTCTGCCGAAGAGGATTGGGGGCAGTGAGAATAGGCCTGCTGCATTCGCTGATTCGTAAAGAAGAAAAACTGCTGATCGAAGCGTTTCGAAATGCCGGTGTCGAACCGATCATGGTCGACGACCGGCAACTGATCATGGATTTTCATCACGCGCCCGATATCGATATCCTGGTCGAACGCTCGATTAACCATTCGCGTGCCCTGCATGCGCTACGGCTTTTCGAAAGCGCCGGGGTCCGTTGTATCAACTCGCATAAGGTGGCGCAGATTTGCGGCGATAAACTACTCACCACCGCCGCGCTCAAAGATAGTGGAATCGCCCAGCCGCAATGCCGCGTGGCATTTACCGAAGAGTCGGCATTGCAGGCTATCGAGGAACTCGGTTACCCGGTGGTGCTGAAACCAGCGGTTGGTTCCTGGGGGCGACTGTTATCAAAAATCAACGACCGCGATGCGGCAGAAACCGTGCTCGAACACAAAACGGTACTGGGGAGCTACCACCACTCGATTTTTTACATCCAGCAATACATCGAAAAGCAGGGGCGCGATATCCGCAGCTTCGTGGTGGGTGACGAATGCATCGCCGCAATTTATCGCAGCTCTGACCACTGGATTACCAATACCGCGCGCGGTGCGACAGCAAGTAAATGCAAGATTACAGCCGAAGTGGCCGAGATTTCGATCGCCGCCGCCAATGCAGTCGGTGGCGGCATCGTCGCGGTCGACCTGTTCGAAAGCGATGGCGGCTTGCTGGTCAACGAAGTGAATTACACCATGGAGTTTCGTAACAGTATCGACACGACCGGCGTCGATATTCCCGCCGTCGTGGCTAACTACGTGATCGAACAGGCCAAACACCAGTGATAAAAGTTTCCATTGTTGGCGCCTCGGGGTATACCGGCGGCGATTTACTACGCATCCTGCACTTTCATCCGCAGGTCGAGATACAACAGGCCACTTCCGAGCGACACGCCGGCAAGCTGGTGTCCGCCCTGCACCCGAATCTGCGTAAAATCTGCACGTTAAAATTCATTCCCGTCGATGAACTCGAACCCTGCGATGTACTATTTCTCGGTTTACCACACGGCCAGATGATGAACCGACTGGCCGAGTTCGAAAAACTCGCCGATACGCTGATCGACCTGTCCGCCGATTTTCGCCTTCGCGATGCAGCCGTTTACCAAACCTGGTATGGCAAGCCCCACGCCTGCCCCGAACGTCTCGCCGATTTTGTATATGGCATTCCTGAACTGCACCGCGAAGAAATGAAAGGTGCCAGGCGTATTTCCGGCGCCGGTTGTAACGCCACCGCGACGATCCTCGCGCTTCATCCCCTGTATCGGGCGGGCGTGGTTGAGTCATCGGTAGTCGAGGTAAAAGCCGGTTCCAGCCAGGGCGGCAATGCGGTGAACGAAGGCAGCCATCACCCGGAGCGCAGCGGTGCAGTACGCTCTTACAAACCCACCGCACACCGTCATCTCGGCGAAATCCAGCAATCGCTGGGCGCTAATAATATTCATTTTTCGGCGACCTCGATTGAAATGGTACGCGGTATTCTCGCTACCTGTCATGTATTTTTGAACCAGACACTGGAAGAAAAAGATATCTGGAAGCTGTATCGCAGTGCCTACGGAGACGAACCCTTTATCCGTATCGTCAAGGAGCGTACCGGTATCCACCGCTATCCGGAGCCCAAGTTGCTCGCAGGCAGCAATTACTGCGATATCGGTTTCGAACGCGATCCGCACAGTAACCGCCTGGTGGTCATGAGTGCGATAGACAATTTAATGAAGGGCGCGGCTGGTCAGGCGGTACAGGCGTTTAATATCGCCAGTGGTTTCGATGAAACCACTGGTCTCGAATTTCCGGGCTTACACCCAGTCTAAATATGTGCCGTATACTCTACGCTCGCGCATCGCGGCCATTGTCGATCCCGGGCTTGCTAGAGCCTTTCGCAATGCTCTCGAAAAACAGTAGCGAGTATCAGGGGCATGGTTGGGGCTGTTCGTGGCAAGCCGATGATCGATGGCATCATTACCATAATATCGACCCAATCTGGCAGGACGACTTTTCACAGTTTGGCGAAGCGTCTCTGCTACTGGTACATGCCCGTAGCGCATTTCGCGATGAAGGCATCGTGGTCGAAAATAACATGCCGTTTAGCGACGGCGACTCGGTATTTATCTTTAACGGCGAATTGCGCGGTGTGCGAATCAAATCCGCAGGACGTATCGGTGCAGAAAAGATATACAACTACGCCAGGCGTTTTGACCAGGGCGACAAACTCGCGGCGCTCGACAGGGCGGTTGGCATTATTAAGAAACGTAGCGCTTACGTGCGTGCGATGAATATTATATGGTCCGATGGCGAACAAAACTGCCTGTCGACCAGCTACGCTGAAGACCCGAATTATTTTCAAATGCACCAGAAGAAAAGCGCTGGTATGCACATGGTTTGCTCGCGACCTTTTACCGACGATCCGGGCTGGAAAGCAATCGATAACAACACGACAATGCTATTATGATATTAGTTAAAATAGGCGGCGGCGAGAGTATTAACCTTGAAGCCGTAATAGCCGATCTGGCGACCATCGACGTGCCTTTTATGATCGTGCACGGTGCCAACGTACTGCGTGACCAACTAGCCGAAAAACTCGATATCGAGAAAACCATTTTGACCTCGGCCTCGGGCTACAGCAGTGTATATTCCGACCAGGAAGCGATCGACGTGATTATGATGAGTTACGCGGGCCTGCGGAATAAACGTATTGTCGAGTTATGCCAGCGCAGCGATATCAATGCGGTGGGCCTGACCGGCCTCGACGGTCGTAGCGTGCAGGGTGAGCGTAACAAGGGAATCCGCGTACGCGAAAATGGGAAAACCCTGATCAAGCGCGATTTTTCCGGCAAACCTCGCAGTATTAATACCAGTTTGCTGCGCCTGCTCATCGACAACAGCTATTGCCCGGTGATGACAATCCCGATTGCCGACGAGAATGGTTATGCGATTAATTCGGAAAACGACGATATCGTGGCAAAGATTGCCAACGCTCTTGAAATCGATACTGTGATCCAGTTAATCGAAGCACCCGGTTTCCTCGACAACCCGGAAGACGAAAATTCACTGGTCAAACGCATGAGTCTTGCCGAACTAAGCGCGCGCGAAACGCAGGTCGAAGGACGCATCAAGCGCAAGCTGCTGGCCCTGAAGCGTTTATGCGCGGGCGGCAAAACGCACGTGATCATATCCGATGGCCGTGGCGAGCACCCGGTCGCAAATGCACTCGATGGTAGTGGGACACACATACAATGACCGACTCAATAGACTTCGCCGCGATAGAACACGAATTTGGACTGGTGCTAGCGCCCAAGCGCGACCTGGTCGCGGTGCGCGGCAAGGGGGCGCTGCTCTACGATGAAACGGGTCGAGAGTATATCGATTGCGTCGCCGGTATCGGCGTTGCTTCGCTGGGACACGCGCATCCAGCCGTGGTCGCCGCGATCCAGAACCAGGCTGCATCGCTGATCACCTGCCCGCATATTCTATACAACGATGTGCGCTCGAAGATGCTCAAAAAGCTGGTTGAAGTCACCCCGGAGAACCTTTCGCGGGCTTATTTGTGTAATTCGGGCGCTGAGGCGGTCGAGGCAGCCCTCAAATTTGCACGACTACATACCAAACGTCCCAATTTCGTAACCGCGATGCGAGGCTTCCACGGGCGCACCATGGGAGCAGTGAGCGCGACTTTCACACCGAAATACCGCGAAGCCTTCGAGCCACTGGTGCCTGGATTTAACTACGTACCGCTCAACAAGATCGAAAAACTCGACGCGGCAATCGACGATAAAACTGCCGCCGTGATGTTTGAGTTGGTCCAGGGCGAAGGTGGTGTCAATCCAGTACAGGCCGATTATATTGGCTCGGCGCGTGAGCTTTGTACAGAACGTGGCGCACTACTGATCATCGATGAAATCCAGACCGGCTTTTGCCGCACAGGCAAATTCTTTGCCTGCGAGCACTTCGATTTGCAACCGGATATGATGACCCTCGCCAAGGCCATGGGTGGCGGTATTCCAATCGGCGCAACTATGTTGAGTGCCGAGATTAAGGTCGCCCCAGGATTACACGGCACCACATTTGGCGGGAACCCCCTCGCCTGTGCCGCGGCACTGGCAGCGATTGAAACTTTTCAAAGCGAAAACCTCGCGCAACGCGCACAGGACATGGGCGAGTATTTCGAAACCCGTCTCGGCGAAAAACCCCTGTCGCAGGTGCGTGCGATTCGTCGACTCGGTTTGATGATCGGTATTGAACTCAAACACAAGGTACAGGAAACCCTGGTGCAACTACTCGAACGAAATATCGTCGCGTTGCCCGCAGGCGCCAATGTCATCCGCTTGCTACCCCCGCTGGTGATCGAAAAACAACAGCTCGACCGGGTAATTGAAGTCCTGCATGAGTGCCTGGCCTGAACCCTGCTAAAAAGGTGATATTTTGTTGGTTAAATGGTAAGTTTCGGTGCGTAATAAGTATTACTTTTATCTTTATTTAAAATACATTTAAACCCGGGCCACTCATTCCTTTATACTACGCGCTTTGTCCTGCCCTAGTATTGGCGCCCGGACCACAATGACCCAAATGCAGACAATTATGGACACTTCTACCAATAGCCTCGACCTCGATCAATACGGAGTTCTCGACACTCTCGAAGTAGTACGAAACCCGTCGTTTGAAACCCTGTTTACCGAGGCTACAGCAAGTCATTTGGAAGGCTATGAAAAGGGCCAGGTTACCGAATCGGGTGCTGTTTCGGTCGATACTGGCATTTTTACCGGGCGCTCGCCCAAAGACAAGTACCTGGTGCGCGACGATACCACGCGTGACACCGTTTGGTGGGCCGACCAGGGTGACAATGACAATAAACCCATCACCCCCGAAGTCTGGAAATCGCTCAAGCAACTCGTGGTTAACCAACTGTCCCGCAAGCGCCTGTTCGTGGTCGACACATTTTGCGGTGCGAACCCCGATTCTCGCCTCAAGGTTCGCTTTATCACCGAGGTGGCCTGGCAGGCGCATTTCGTAACCAATATGTTTATCCGCCCGAGCGCTGAAGAACTCGTCGACTATCAGCCCGATTTCGTGGTTTTAAACGGCTCCAAAACCAGTAGCCCTGACTGGCAGGCACAGGGATTAAATTCAGAAAATTTTATCGCTTTTAACCTGACCGAGCGTATGCAAATCATCGGCGGCACCTGGTATGGCGGCGAGATGAAAAAAGGCATGTTTTCGATCATGAATTACCTGCTACCACTCAGGGGTATGCCATCGATGCACTGTTCGGCCAACGTAGGCGATGACGGCGAGGTGGCTATTTTCTTTGGCCTCTCGGGAACCGGTAAAACAACACTCTCGACCGACCCCAGGCGTAAACTGATCGGCGACGACGAACACGGTTGGGACGATAGTGGTATCTTCAATTTTGAAGGGGGCTGTTACGCCAAGGTCATCAATCTGAGCAACGAAGACGAACCTGACATATACAATGCTATCAAACGCGATGCATTACTAGAAAATGTCTGTATCGATGAAAATGGCGTAATCGATTACGCTGATGCATCGAAAACCGAGAATACACGCGTCTCCTACCCTATTTACCACATAGATAATATCGTCAAACCGGTTTCGCGTGCCGGCCACGCCTCCAAAGTGATTTTTCTCACCGCTGATGCGTTTGGTGTTTTACCCCCCGCTTCACGCTTAACCCCGGAGCAGGCCCAGTATTACTTTCTTTCCGGTTTTACTGCCAAACTGGCTGGTACCGAACGGGGTATTACCGAGCCAACCCCAACCTTTTCAGCCTGTTTTGGCAAGGCATTTCTAAGCCTGCATCCAACCCGTTATGCCGAGGTATTGAATGAGAAAATGCGGCGGTTCAATTGCAGCGCTTACCTGGTAAATACTGGCTGGGATGGCAGTGGTAAACGGATTTCGATCAAGGCGACGCGTGCGATCATCGACGCGATTCTGGACGGCTCGATCGACAGGGCCGAAGATCAGGTTTTACCCATATTCAACCTGAGAATACCATCGGCGCTACCCGGTGTTGAAACACAGATTCTCGACCCCAGAAACAGTTACGAACAGGGTGAGGAATGGCAATCCAGGGCACAGAATCTGGCGAGCCTGTTCATCGATAATTTCGTGCAGTACACCGACAACGAGCGCGGTCTCAGCCTTGTTAAAGCAGGCCCTGTTCGCTAACATACCCTGTAGCAGAAACAATTATACCCAGTACTTAAGCAGGGTCAGACTCAATTTTACCTGTCAACCAGGTTAAAATCGATACAGTGAAAATTAGCCTGGAGAATCATGGCCCGTCTTCCTCGATACTATATTAAAAATCAACCACAGCTCGTCATGCAGCGCGGTATAGATCAGCAGGATGTTTTTTATCACGACGATGACTACCAGCGTTACCTGGAATGCCTGGAAGCGGCGGCAAGTGCTAATCGGTTAAAAATTCACGCCTATGTATTGATGCCCGACCACGTACAGTTGCTCGTAAGTCCTGGCACAGAACAGGGTATTCCCAGAGCCCTGCAATCGCTCGGACGAAACTATGCCCAATACCTCAACAACAATTACTGGCGGGGTGGTGCGTTGTGGGAAGGTCGCTATCGCGCTACGATCCTCGACGGCAAAAATTACCTGCTCAGTTGTAGCCGCTACATTGAACAAAACCCGGTACGATCCGGCTTGGTAAAACACCCGAAGGAATATTCCTGGAGCAGTTATGGCCGCAATGCATTGGGATACGAAAACTCCCTTATTAGCGAACACAGGGTATACCGGGCATTGGGCGCCACCGAGCAGGCGCGTAACAAGGCATACCGTTCTCTATTCAGGAAAAAGATGAGTCTGGATGAGGAAGCGTTAATCTACGAATCGACCCTGAAAGGATGGGCACTCGGAGATAGTCGATTTATTGCCAGAATTGAAAAAACAGGTGGCCGTCGCGCCACGCCCCTACCCCGGGGTCGCCCGCGCCTGTCGGATAGTAGCGAATAATATCGCAGGTGCAGTGCTAGCCTGCCACCTTGTTTCGCTCGTCCGACAAGGCTATATAGGTTGCCTGCAAGATCGCGTTTTCTGATTCGCCTACCTCAACGCCCAGCACCAGTTTACCTTTTCCGCTGGTTTCAAAACCCTTCCGAAAACCGTCAGAATCTTCTTCGTTGGCTTCGGCCCGACACCGAATGGCACCACTTATCGGGTATCGATATTTGATTTCAGCCCTCGCGACCACCAATTCACCCTGCATATGATTCAATGTCATTATATGGGTTGATAAAGCCCAACCGGTTAAAACAGCGAGTGAATAAATACTGCCGGCAAAACCAGTACCGTGAATATTGACGTTTGGTTCGAGCGGTGCCTGCACCAGGATAGCGCCCGGGTTTAGTTCGATGATCGTAAACTGCATCGCTTCGCTGAGTGGAATCGAGGTACGAATCTTATTCTGCAGGTGCCTGGCCTGTTTTGGCATTAATAAAACCTCTGAACACGCCCATTGGGGATTACCGGCTTACAGCGCAAACCCTCATACATCATCCATACCGGTTGTTTGATATCTATTAATAAAGCCATGGCTCGATTTGGCTAAACGAGCCCCAGATTCAAAGGTTGTTAGTCACCAGCCCACGAATGAGTTCCCCAAGGCCGGGTGCACCCCCGATATGGGGGAGAATAGTGATGCTTATACCAGGGTAGTCGTTCCTGGCCTTATCGACTTCGGAAGGTATATCCTGATGTACATGCCGTCCCGCAGAAAGAAAATAAGGGATCAGACGAATGTCCGTTGCGCCGCGTTCGATACAACGCCCGATAACTTCGACGATGCTCGGTTGCGCTATATCCAGAAACCCCGCCTCGACGACAGGAAATTCATCCTTCACCTGGTCGGCAATACTGTCGGTTAATTTTTTTACTTCCTCGTTCGAAGCCTCGCGCCGACTGCCATGAGCCGTCAATACCAGTGCCTTAATAGCCATAATCCTCACCACGTAAGTAAATCAGAAATTCCCTAGACAGCAATAACCTTGCCCCGTCCGGATTCTTTGGACTGATATAGATTGATGTCTGCCCGTTTCAAAGTATCGTAGGCATTATTGTCGCTGTCGGTTATCGCAGCTGCACCGATACTGATACTTGTTTTAAATTCACCAAATTCTCCCGATATAACATTGGCCGCTATACTCAGCCGAAGCTTTTCGGCCGCCTGGGCCGCATCTTTAAGATCGCACTCATGCAAAACGATTCCAAATTCATCGCCACCGATGCGCCCCAGAAAATCCGTTTCACGGATATTACTCATGCAAATTTTTGTAATCTCGACCAGGCCTGTATCGCCTGCCGCGTGACCAAAACGATCATTGATATCTTTGAAGTTATCAATATCGATAAACAAAATAGAAAAAGAATGAAAATAACGTCGAGAGCGATCAAACTCCGTTTCTGCATTTGCCAGAAAACTACGCCGGTTATGGCAGTTCGTTAAAGGGTCTATATAGGCCAGGGTGTTTAATTCCCGCTCCTGATTAATAATCTGTCTAAATAAAGGATTGAATACAAATACGCCGATACCGAGTAGCACCAGAATAATACCCCCCAGCAAAACCGCGACGATAGTACGTAAGCGCTTGATTCTATATTGGCTATTATTCGCATATTGAACGGCCAGAAACTCCAGATCTTTATGCAAGTCCCGTAACGTGGCTTTGCGTAACTGCTTCAGGTAAAAGCTGGAAGCAAAATCAACCGACCAATCGCGCGCCAATAACTCGCGCGTATTATAAATGAACAGGCGTATCTTTTGATCGAGGATTCTTGGTTCGCCAAAAAATATATCATCAATATTATCGGCGAAGGGGATTACCTGTCCATCGGGCAGGAGCCCCCTGATTAATAACTGGTGGGTCCTGTCAAATAACTCTAATTCCTGCTTGATCAGCGTGATGGTTTGCTCACGAGCTTCTTTATTTTCCTCAATAGCATATTCAAGCATGAGGTGGACAACTCTTTCCGACAGCATCCTTTGCCGGCTACCTATCTCGTTCGCCTCGATCATGAGTGCTTCCTCAGCAGCAATATAATCGATCACCACGAACGAGGCGCCGACTAGTAGTGCAATCGACGCCAGGGCGCTAAAATAAATTCGATGATATTTCCTTCTCGTCTCCATATACCCTGTAATTATAGCGAACTTATTTTAATTATCTGGGCAGACGGACATTTCTCCAGCGTCCACCTGCCCCATCCACTGTATTATTTCGAGTGGCTTCTTCAGAGTACCAGAATAACTAACGAGGTTTCAATTTATTCTTTTTAAAGCACTTTTTAATAAAACTACCCGGTAGACCGCACTCGTTTATTTCCTTCCAGGTAAATTACAAATCGGTATATTGGCTTAACGAATTAATTTCACAACTCGCCGCTGTATGCACTCCGCGCAATCTCAGTGTAAGTAGCCGCATCGTGCAATATCGGGTTGGATCCGGCAGTAGGATCGACCACCGCCATTTCTCCAATTTCAGCTAAGCGACTATCCTCTGGAATGATTGCCGAGAGTTGGTGGTGAATACCAATTTCCTCACGCAACGACAATACCCAGTTTAAAAAGGCGTCGAAATTGGGATCGAGATCGAGGTAACGAGCGAGTCGCGCGATGCGCGTATTAATTTCACTGTAATTCGCTTTCAATACGTAGGGCATCAGTATCGCGTTGAGCATACCATGGTGCGCATCATAGATGGCACCGAGTGGATGAGCGAGCGCGTGCATTGCCCCCAGACCTCTTTGAAACGCGGTAGCACCCATCGATGAAGCAACAATCATTTGAGTGCGGGCTTCGATATTCGAACCCTCGGTCACTGCGACTGGTAAAAATTCCTTGATCAGCCGGATGCCTTCGATCGCTATTCCCTCGGCCATGGGATGATAAAGTGGCGAACAAAAAGCTTCGAGGTTATGCGATAAGGCATCCATTCCAGTCGCTGCGGTCAGCCCCGCTGGCAGGCCGACTGTCAATTCTGGATCGAGAATTACGCTAACGGGCAACATTTTCGGGTGAAAAATAATTGCCTTCTTATGCTCCGCCTCATTGACAATAACCGATGCGCGACCTACTTCTGAGCCAGTACCGGCGGTGGTTGGTACGCCGATAATTGGCGGAATTTTATCTGCATCGGCATTGAGCCAGTTGTCACCGATATCTTCCAGATCCCACAAAGAGCAGCTCTGGTTGGCGATTACGGCGATGGCTTTGCCCGCGTCCAGGCCGCTACCTCCGCCGATCGCAATCACCCCGTCGTGATTACCCGCGCGATAGGCTTCGACTCCATCATTAACATTTGCGCCACCTGGATTAGGCTTTATATCGCTAAATACTCCAATTTTTAGACCAGCCTGTTCGCAGTTAGCGACCACATCGACCAGCATCGGTAGTGCTGCCAGCCCCGGATCGGTTACCAGTAGCGGTGCATCAATTTTTAATTCTCGGCATAGATCAGGCAATTCTCTCACGCGGCCTGCGCCAACGCGCACGTTGGTAGGGTAATTCCAGTTTGCTTTCATATC
>CAZJEJ010000067.1:0-12247 GCA_964544945.1 uncultured Gammaproteobacteria bacterium
AAAACCCTGTTAAATGGCCTGCCAACAATATCACGGTGGAGCGACTGCTGAGTATCGCCACGATCGAAATCGAATCCAGCCTGCCCGCCGATGAGGTAGACCTTAAGACCCTGGGATTACAACTTCCGAGAGGAATCGTGACACTGGACGATACGCGCTTTCTGTTTGGTGCCATTAATAATATCGGTAATCGCCGCTATGTGATGACGGGGTCGAGCATCTACCTGATTGCTGACATCCATCTGCAATTACTCAACCGGGGATTAGCGGGACTCATCGACCGACGCCTGTTACCAGGTTCTCTGCCACTGCAAAACCTCAGGCTCGGCAATATAAACCTGAGCAAAACTGACAATGGTGGCTGGCAAAACGAGGGTGAAGCAATCTCCCCGGATCAACTCAACAGATTGATTGTCAACTGGCAAACACTGGAAGCTTCGAATATAAAACCCTATCGAAAATCTGATACGCCAGGGAAAAAGATAACCGCCGGACTTGCAGATGGCAGTAAACTGGAGTTTTATCTGATGGCTATCTCTCCCGAAATAGTCATCGCACGCCCCGACCTCGGCCTGCAATATCATTTCGCCGAAGGCCAGTATTATGGACTAATGGGGGTTGCTCAAGAATGACCTCCAGGCTTATATTGTTACTCTTGATCCTGGTCAGCACCCAGGTAGTGGCGGATCAGCACGTACTGCCGGAAATCGAACTCGGTGTGTCACTACTCTCGCTCAATGCCCCTAATTATCGCGGCTCGGCCCACTCAACCAGTTATTTATTACCAGTCCCCTATATTAAATATCGCGGTGAGCGAGTGCGTATCGACGAGGGCCTCGAAGGTCGGCTATTCAATTCAGAAAACCTGATACTGTCGATCAGCGGCAATGGTTCGCTACCGGTCGACGACGATACCCCTGAACGCATTGGTATGGGGCCGCTCGAAGCCAATGTCGAAATCGGGCCTTCACTGGAATATCGTCTCCACCAGGGCGAGCGAGACTCGTTATGGTTCGAATTACCCTTGAGGATCGCGATTACAATCGAGAATAGCCCCCAAAATATAGGCCGGATACTTCATCCGCGTCTGGCCTGGCGTTTACCATCGCGCAACAGGGACCAATGGAAGTTACGCGTTGCCGCTGGCCCATTGTATGCAAGCAAACGATTTCACGACTATTACTATTCGGTTGGCGTCGCCGATGCACTACCGCTCCGGCCTGCCTTTCAGTCCAGGGCAGGATACAGCGGGCTTCGCGCAGATTTCACATACAGCAAACGCTTCGGTGAATACTGGCTCGGCGGATTTGTTCGTTACGATAGTCTCAAAGATTCTGTGATCGAAGACAGTCCACTGGTATCCGAGACTACGATCTGGATGGCCGGCATCGCTATCGGCTGGATATTTTATGAAAAATTTCCCCAATAGCCCGTCCTGAGTCGAAGTGCCTGAACTACCCGAAGTAGAAACCACGATACGCGGTATCGCGCCACATGTCTGTGGTCAAAAGATAAAACGTGTGATCGTGCGCGATTCTCGACTGCGCTGGCCGGTAGCGAAGGAAACCATCGAAATACAGGGGCGAATGATCGAAGCGGTATCGCGGCGCGGCAAATATATTCTGATGCAACTCGATCAGGGTACGCTGATCTGGCACCTGGGGATGTCGGGTAGCATGCGTATACTGCCGGTAGGCACTCCACCCGAAAAGCATGAGCACATCGAACTACAATTGTGCTCTGGACTAGCACTCAAGTTCCGAGACCCCAGGCGCTTTGGCGCCTTACTTTATACGGATAAGGACCCTCTCCAGCATCGATTACTGAGTCAATTAGGCCCGGAACCCCTGTCACATGATTTCAGCACCGACTACCTTTACGCCGCCTGCAGAAACAAAGGCGCCGCAATCAAGTCGGTAATCATGAACAGTCGAATCGTCACGGGTGTCGGTAATATCTACGCCTGTGAAGCCCTGTTCAGCGCGGGCATCGATCCCACTCGCAAGGCAGGCGGGATCAGTAAAAAACGCCTCGCCATCCTGATCGAGGCGATCAGGGATACACTGCGTGCCGCAATCCAGCGAGGAGGCACCACGCTACAGAATTTTACCCAGGTCGATGGTAAACCGGGTTATTTCAGGCATTCGTTACAGGTTTACGGCGTTAAAGAACCCTGCGGCGTCTGCGGCACGGCCATCAGGCAAGTGGTTCAGGGGCAACGCTCGAGTTACTATTGCCCGAAATGTCAGACTTGAGTCGAACCCTCCGTGGGTGGAAAATTTTCGTAAAAAATAATCGCGTTCTCTTATACTCGTCAACACAGAACTCTTATCACATTTGACAGTCAATCTATTTAACCAAATCAACTTATACAGCTTATACCCCTGATTTACCCAATGAGAACTCCCCTGATATTTCTAGGCCTGGCTTTGGGAGCTGGTATTGCTATCGGCGTGATAATTCAAAATGACTCCGAAACACCTGGTTTAAAAACAACTACGGCGACCCAGAATACCGCTACTATGGCCGCTGATCGAGACGCTGCGATAAATTTTGACATTGATCGCTCTGCTGCAGATATCAAAAAACTCAATCGATTACTCGAGGATGAAATCGGCGCACGGCAGGCCCTGGAACAAAAGTTTGAAGAATTAAGCGACCAGGTAGCTGCATTCGACAGCAATTTGCAAATATTTAATAGCACAAGCCCTGCCGAACAGGTAGAAAATGATGGCGGATCGCATGTTTCTGACGTGGATAATGGCTGGTTCAATGAACAGGCCCTGATAGATAACGGCATGAGTAGCGGTCAGGCCAGCGAACTAAAGATTTATTTTGAACAACTAGAAATGGATCGGCTATACCTGCGTGATCGATCGATCCGCGAAAGCTGGAGCAGGGAGAAATACCGCGAGGCAATGCAAGCGCTTGCCAGCAAAGAGGATGAGCTTACGAGCCAGCTGAGTGAATCCGCGTATGACTCCTATCTCTATGCCTCTGGACAGTCAAACCGCGTTGCCGTAACCAGTGTATTGGCGAGTGCTCAGGCTGGAGCAGCGGGGATTGTATCCGGTGATTACATTATGCGTTATGACAATCAGCGCATCTACAACTGGCTCGACCTGCGGGAGGCTACGGCAAGTGGTAATATTAGTGATATGGTCGAGCTGGAAGTAGAGCGGGACGGTAAAACGATACAGTTTTATCTAGTCCGTGGGCCTCTGGGCATTCGCATGAACTCCGTGAGCGTCGCACCCTGAAGCTGAAAGTATATTCCCGGTCAAGAATACATTAAACCTGGCTGGTCGCCCGTACCAATACGGAAGCGGGGACAGGGAGCCACTCGAGGGCGATCAAACAATAGTATTTGTCCAAACCCGCCGATACAAGATAGACTTGCCTTATTCGCTCCAATCATGCTTTTATCGCCTCAATAATAAGGCGCTGACTAACCAGATTATCCTGTATGAAAAATAATATAATTTGCGTCGCGGACGCGCGTAGAGCTGCCAAACGGCGAATGCCGAAAATTATGTTCGACTACATCGACGGTGCGGCGGGTAGCGAATACGCCTGCGAACAAAATGCCATCCAGCTCAACCGGATTCGCCTGCTACCGCGCGTACTGGTCGATGTCGAAAATCGCCGTTTGGACAAAACCCTGATGGGTAAAAAATGGAGTTTTCCATTTGGCATCGCGCCTATGGGCATGTGCAACCTGACCTGGCCAGGTGCCGACCGGATGCTTGCGGCAGCCGCGGTGAAATACGATATCCCGATCGCTTTATCGACCATGGCTTCGAGCAGCATTGAAACGATGCGAAAAAATGCCGGTGGAAAAGCCTGGTTCCAGTTATATGTGGGCGCGTCGGAGGATAGCGCTTTCGCTATGGTTAAGCGTGCCGAAGTCTGCGGCTACGATACCCTGATACTAACCGTTGACGTACCCAAGATCGGTTCAAGGCCGCGGGAATTGCGTAATGGTTTCCAGTCACCGATGAAAATTCGTACGAAACAGTTTTTAGATTTTGCAACGCACCCGCAATGGTCGATTCGCACGATGATCGCGGGCGTACCAAAAATCGCGAATAACGAACATGAGGGTTCGGCAAAAATTGTCCGCGACGAGAGCCGGGGCAAGGTTGACTGGGCGTTTCTCGACCGCCTGCGGGCTCGGTGGCCGGGGAAACTGATTGTCAAGGGCGTATTGTCACCACAGGACGCAGTTCGAATCGCCGATGCCAACGTCGACGCCATTTACGTATCGAACCACGGTGGTCGCCAACTCGACGCCGCCCCGGTTGCAATCAAAATGTTGCCTCTGATTCGTGCAGCCGTGGGTGAAAGCTATCCACTTATTTTCGATAGCGGTTTGCGCAACGGCGAGGGAATTATCAAGGCGCTGGCACTCGGCGCCGATTTCGTCATGCTCGGCCGTCCATTGTTGTACGGCATTGGCGCAGCCGGAGCCCAGGGGCTGGAGGACGTGATCGATCTAATTGTCGAGCAGATGGATAACACCCTGGCCCAGATCGGGCAACCCGATATTAACCAGATCGATCGCGATACTGCATTAGATTTCGAGCCTTATCGGTGAAACCATTAGAAACCAGGCATACTATGCCTTTGGTTTAATAGCCTCGATCGTTGCGGAAATAACATAGTCTTCGATATTACTATCTGGCACCCAGTTTCGGATAAACTCCCTGCTCTCATCTTTCGGTTTGATTTCTATTTCACCAAACCCCGCTTTATCGAGCATATTTTCAATATCCTGAATCGATAACGCTCCCGACATGCATCCGGTAAATAATGCCATGTCATTTTTTAACTCCTCTGGCAATTCAGCGGTAGAAACGACATCCGATATAGCCAGTCGTCCGCCAGGCTTCAGCACCCGGAAGGATTCCTGAAAAACCCTGGCTTTTTCAGGCGACAGGTTGATGACACAATTGGAAATTATCACATCCACTACCGAATTAGCTACCGGCAGATTTTCTATTTCACCAAGCCGAAATTCGACATTGTTATAACCCGCGATATCAGTATTTTTACGTGCTTTACTCACCATTTCCGGTGTCATATCAACACCTATAACCTTGCCAGATTCGCCTACTTCCGGTACCGCAAGAAAGCAATCGAAGCCACCACCACTTCCGAGGTCTAAAACGGTTTCTCCGGGTTTCAACGAAGCAATAGCTTTAGGGTTGCCACAGCCCAGGCCCATGTTCGCACCATCCGGGACCGCATTAACATCTGCATTCGAGTAACCAAATTCCTTTGAGGCAATTTTTGCATCTGAGCTCGATATATCACAACAGGAAGTTTCTGAACATCCACTACCCGAATTATCCGATTCGGCTACCATGCGATACCGTTCCCGAACAACTTTGCGAATACTATCATTTGCCAATTGAGTCATTTTTGTCTCCTGAGCTCAGGTTTAATAAAGCCGTAACAACTTTAAAGGCGTAAAAAAACGGTGCCACGGACTAGCAGGCTATTATATCGCCAAAAGAAATTTTCATATAGTCCGGGATAGTATTCCTTGCGGAAAAACAGGGAATCAACAGGGACCCTCGATCCTGATGGTCGAGCAGATTGATAATACCCTGACCCAGATCGGGCAACCCGATATTAGCCAGAAAAGACTTGCTATGTTAACGTCACCATTGTAGCGGGTCGGTTTAAAATGTATCCTGAAAGCATATATTTATGATAAAACACTGACCAGCTTGAAAATGATTTTCCGCTGAAAATTACATTTTATAATCGACAATAATCAACTCTAATTCGAAAACAGGCTCAGGATTTCAATTCTATGGTTACAAAAAAGCGCAGGTCGTCAATATCTTCACCGACAGATTCCGGCGAGAAGCTAGTTAGTCCGGGCGCTACTAAAAAACTCGATAAAATGTCAACCGTTGAAATACATGGATTGATCAAGAAGTTGGAGGCCTGTCAATTTGATTTAGAGAAGCAGAATAAAGCATTGTTGAATTCAAATGCTGAACTGATGGAAGTACAGGATCAATATACCAAATTATTTGATCAGGCATCGGTGGGATATCTAACTACCGATAAAAATGGTCTTATCGTTGAATGTAATTTAACACTTGCCAGGATGTTAGGCGATTCATGCGAGCATCTGCTCAATCGTCCACTGACAGATTTTATTTCGCGAGAGGATCGTGAAAATTATCTATTGAACCTTCGCATGATTGCTCAAAAACCTGAAGCTCAGAGTTGTGAACTTCGCATGCTTGATCTAACAGGTAATACTTTTTGGGTAAAGCTGGATAATGCCTGCGTTGAAAAGCTCGAAGGCGAATGTATTCATTTTCGTGCGATTATTCATGATATTTCAGAACGTATACAGGTAGAGCAGGATCTAAAGAAAATTTCGAGAGCTGTTGAATCCAGTTCTTCCGTCGTGATTATTTCCAACCTGGAAGGCGTCATAGAGTACGTCAACCCAAAGTTTACCGAGATCACGGGCTATACACGCAATGAAGCCGTGGGGCAGACGCCCAGGATACTCAGCTCCGGCGAAACCCCGGATGAACTGTATGCCGATATGTGGAAAACCATTGTATCTGGTAATGAATGGAAAGGAGAGTTTCATAACCGCAGGAAAGATGGCAGTTATTACTGGGCTCGAAATTCTATCTCAGGAGTCAGGGATGAAGAGGGGAAAATGACTCATTACATCAGTATTCAGGAAAACGTTACCCAGGACTATGAAATTAATGAACAACTCAGTTTTCAGGCCAGTCACGACGCCCTGACCGGATTGGTCAATAGACGAGAATTTTTGCGTCGTTGTGAAAGAATGCTGTCAATTTTTCAACCGGGTAAGCACGAGCATGCCTTGTGCTTTATGGTTCTGGATCAGTTTGAGCAAATTAATGACGGTTGTGGGCATGTTGCCGGTTATGAATTATTACGTCAGATAGGAGAGGTGCTGCAATATTCGGTAAGACAGCGTGATACCCTGGCACGGTTAAATGGCGATGAATTTAGTGTGTTGATGGAACACTGCTCGCTGGATCAGGCTCACAGGGTAGCTACCGAGATACTGCAAGCTGTTAATGACTATGAATTTTACTGGGAAGGAGAATCATTTCGAGTAGGCATCAGCATAGGGCTGGTGGCTATCACCAATCCGATTTCAAATCTGACGGATCTACTCAAGCAAGCTGACTCAGCTTGCTATATGGCCAAGGAGTCCGGTGAAAATCGAATCCATGTATACCACGCCGAAAGTGCGGAGCTGATACAGCGACAAGGTGAGTCAAAATGGGTCTCGAGAATTAATCGAGCGCTGGATAATCATGGTTTTTGTCTGTATGCCCAATCGATTGTATCCCTCGATGAAAGCCGCAATAAATCTATCGAGTTGCTGCTTCGTATGAAAGGTGAAAATAGAAAGTTGATTCTACCCGGTGAATTTTTACCTATAGTCAAGCGATACGACCTCATCGAAAAGATGGATGCATGGGTCATCAGCAAAGCCATGAGCCTGTTAGCTGAAAATTCAGCTTTTCTGGATCGATGCGATTATGTATCCATAAATCTGGCAGGCCATTCATTAAATAACGATCATATTCTTGACCTGATCGTCACTCAATTAAAAGACAGCGGAATTGATCCCGCTAAAATCTGTCTGGAACTTACCGAAACGGCCGTCATATCTAATCTGAACTCGGCAATAAGATTTATCACCATTTTAAAAGACGTAGGATGTCGATTTGCACTGGACGATTTTGGCAGAGGTTTATCATCTTTTGCCTATTTAAAAAATTTGCCGGTTAATTATTTGAAGATTAATGGCCTGTTCGTAAAAGACATAGTCGATGATCCCATAGATTTTGCGCTGGTGAAATCTATTAGTGAAATTGGACAAGTCATGGGGATTCAGTCCATAGCAAAATTTGTTGAAAATGATGAAATAATGAAATTGGTAAGAGCAATCGGTATCAATTATGCGCAAGGATATGGAATTCATGATCCACAACCGCTCGAAGAGTTGCTAACTGGAAAAAAGTTGATATAAATCAACTAAATAAATAGAAAATTCTAGACAATCCTATACTTATGAAATAGGAGCGAGCTAAGGTTAATTCAAAGGCCTAAACAGAAAAAGAAATTGGCATTTATTTTCATTAACCTTCTATGTTTTCCCCTGTTGGAACAGTTCGGGCTTTAATATCGAGTCTCTTCAAAAATTGGAAAGACAGCTAGATATTATCTTAAATTTGAGTGGATAGAATATTGAAAAAACCAACCTATAAAAAAAATACGAAACAATTCAAGCTGGTTAACTATTTTACTTTTGCCAGTATTGCCATGTTCCTACCGGTAGCAATAGCCCTTTATTACTTCGTTACTCAACAGATTAACTTCTTTAATGAGGTGCAAAAACAGCAAATTACCGTGGTTTCCGATCTGCAAAATTCGTTTGCGCAACAGCAGAAGGAAGTTTCAATACGAGACCTCCTGACAATTCACGAATCTGGTAATGTGAATTTGACGCGTCTATTTGTAAATTCACTGTGGGATGAGTATATGGCGCCATTTGTTGCCGAGGTGATAAAAATTCCAGCCGATGGTTGTCTCGCTATGGAAGATGTAGAAAAAGATGGGAAGATGAAGCCCTCGGCTGCGAAAAAAGCCTGCTTAGAAGCAGTAGGCGCCAAGATTCGTAAAAATCCTAAATTCGAGGAGATAAATATAAAAGTATTCGACGCTATGAAGGGAAGTAGCGTATTTAAAATAAAGGTATTCGATCTTAGAGGCATTACCGTTTATTCATCTCAGCATAACCAGATAGGTGCTAGCAAGCTTGATAACCCGGGGTGGAAAAGCGCCTTGCGCGGCGTTCCCCTCAGTGAGCTGGTTCACCGTGATACATTTAGTACTTTTGAAGGTGATGTCGAGGATATAGACGTAATAAGCAGTTATCTGCCAGTTTATCAGCCTGGAACAGATATCCTGGTTGGCGTATTCGAAATTTATTCAGACGTTACACGTTTCCTCATCCAGATTAATCAGACTTCTAATAATATGCAGGGACTCGCTGAGGGTAACCTGCAGCGAATTCAGCGTGAAGCTACATCCAACCAGTCAAAAGTTGAATCCTCTTTAGCGTTTATGCTGATTACTATTATTATTTTATTACTGGTGCTTTTTTTGGCACTTTACTTTATTGTATTTAGAGCGGATCGCATCATAAAAGCGCAGTCAGAAGAAAAGGAAAAAAATCAGAGTCAGCTGGCTCAATCAGAAAAAATGGCGTCTCTGGGGCAAATGGTGGCCGGTGTTGCACACCAGTTGAATACACCCATTGCTTTTTCTCACAGTAATCTCGCCATGCTCAAAGAATCGATTCGGGATTATGCGCCTGTCACAAAGATGTATACGCGAATTGCTGAATATCTTTCGCAAACTGAGAAAAATCACGTCACTATAAATATACACAAAAATAAGGATGAGTTTATTGAACGGGCTAAAAACCTGCCCGAAATCAATATGGTCGAAGAAATGCTTGAAGATACCCTGAATGGACTGGAGCAGATGGGTGAGTTAGTTGATAACTTGCAGAACTTTACGCGTCTGGACAGAGCTAAAACAGCCAGGTTTGATATTAATAAGGGGTTGAAAAACGTTGTCTATATTGCCAAGAGTGTTATTCCAACGGGTATCACCGTTACAGAGGCTTACGCCGATTTACCAGAGGTAACCTGTAACCCTTCACAGCTCAACCAGGTATTTCTAAACCTGATCAATAATGCTGCTCATGCCCTGAAAGGAAACGGCAGGATAGCTATCAGTAGCAAGCTATCAGGGAGTAATATAGAGATTAAAGTGAGCGATAATGGCGCTGGAATTCCACCGGATGTATTACCCCATATATTTGATATGTATTACACAACCAAACCAGAAGGTGAAGGTACCGGGATGGGATTAGGAATTGCTCTTACCATTGCCCAGGAACATGGTGGTAATATCAGCATCGACAGTACTATTAATGTAGGAACGACCGCTCTAGTCACTTTACCGATTGATCAGCCCGGGTAAATTTGACATTAGCAACTAATGTCTATGTGTCTATGAATACAACGATAAATAAGGCACGCATTCTCTGCGTTGATGATGAACCGAGCATTCTTAGAGCACTCACCTGGGTGCTCAAGAAAGAATACCATATCGCTACGGCCGGTAGTGGTGAAGAAGCTTTAAAAATATTGCAGGATCAGGACTTTGAAGTGATTATCAGCGATCAGCGTATGCCTGGTATGATGGGGGCGGAGCTACTGGAAAAAGTGCGTCAACTGCGTCCTCGCGCAATTCGAATTTTACTCACCGGATATTCTGATATCGAATATATCCTCGACTCGATAAACAAAGGTGAGATTTTCAGGTTTATCAAGAAGCCCTGGGATATCCCTGAGCTAAAGCGCATTGTCGGTGAGGCTGTAGCTATTGCTATTAGCTCAGGTGATGCTCATGAAGCGACGGTGGTGACCGAGTCAAATGCTCCAAAAATACTGCTTATCGATGATGACCTGGATGTGATCAATATGGTTAAGGATATTGTCAGAAATAAACAACAATTGTTGATAGCGACCAATATTGCAGAGGCTATAACTGCACTTAGTGAGCCGGATAAAATTGGAGTGCTTATATCAGACCTGAATGTGAATGAGGTAGATGTTAGTAGATTATTAAAAATTCTGAAAAGCAAGGCACCTGAAATTGCGACCGTCGTCGTTTCATCACGTACCGATATACAGGATGTCATAAGTCTCATTAATCAGGGGCAGGTTTATCGGTTTATTTTCAAGCCCACTAAAAGGGGTGCCTTGAATTTGCTGATTCAATCGGCCCTTAATAAGCATTTGAAAATGAAGCAGATGCCTGGCGACAGTCACCGCCATAAGGTTGAAAAACTGAGCGAAAATGATTTTGAATCATTGAAGGCAGATGTACAGGCACATGCAGCTGAAGTAAGTATTGCAGAAAGTTCAGAAGCAGGGATACTTAAGCGCTTTTCTACCGGTTTAAGTCGATTATTTGGCGCCTAAATTTCTATATCAGGCACCCCTATTTTCGCGATCCGAGTGTATTTGTTAAAAGCTCATACAGCCATTACCTAATGCATCAGGCTATTGTTCTTACACAATTTTTTCCAGCCTGTTTGGCAGCATATACCCCCTTATCTGCCTCCTTAATCAACTCATCGTAGTTCTTCATTTCAGGAGTTCTGGATGCAACACCGACACTAATGCTGCCACGCCAGGTTTTATCGCCGGTTGGAACTCGAAGTTCCGATACGGCCTTACGGGTCAGTTCAGCGATATGCATTCCACCGATCTTATCCGTGTTTGGGCAAATAACAAAAAATTCATCGCCGCCTAATCGGCATACAATATCGTCATTTCGCAAGGAGTGCTGAAGCCTTTTAGATAACTCGCAAAGCACCAGATCCCCGACATCATGACCGCAGGTGTCGTTAACTTCTTTAAAATGGTCCGCATCGATCATCAAGCAAGCCAGTGGCAACCCAGATTTAATTGATTCTTCCCATAGAGAGGCAAGCCGTCGTATAGCATGTCGACGATTTGGAATCCCGGTGAGGGCATCGGTCAAAGACAGTTCTTCGAGCTGAAGGTTAGCATCGGATAGCTCTTTGGTGCGCTTTGCCACTTTTTCTTCGAGCGACTGGTTTAACTGAATCAACGCTTTATTTCGCGACGATACCTGCTCAAACAACCCATTCAGGGCGATCAACAAAGGTTCTGTCGCCCTGTCTCTCTCCTTCTCCTCCGCCTCATAAGCTTTGCCCGGGTTTATCCCAGACTGAATGGCATCAACTTGCCTTGCCATGTTCTGGTCTGTACCAAGGATGTGGTAGGCAAGCCAACGAATAAGAAAATCTAACAGGTATTTTGCCTGGCCAGGATTATCCTGAGAGATAGCAGAATACATAGATGTTATCTCAAGCACAAAATTTTGGTGTATTTTGATATGTTGATCAAGGTGGCGCGGATCGACACCCATTTGAGTCATCAACCCTTCTTCTTCGCAGAAATGATATTGGGCATAATCGACCAACTCTTTAAATATTTCCTTAATATCGTCTAATCTAATATCGTTTACAACCAGATGATCGCCAAGCTGGTTAATGATATTTACCAAATATTGATGCTGCCGATCGACCTCTGATAACCCGGTTATAAAATTA
>CAZJEJ010000068.1:0-7270 GCA_964544945.1 uncultured Gammaproteobacteria bacterium
ACATCAATATACAAGTCATTATTCTATAAAACATGGCCGCCTCGTTATTTTGAATTTCTATGGGACAATTAACTTTCGGATAATAATATCATAGAACGATAAATCTTCCTGTGTGAGTTTTCGTGTCAAATACCGCTAGTTTACGGCCACACAATCTGGACATGGCGGGGCATAATAATCAATCAGGCAATCTCATATTCGAATCTTCATAGGTACCCTTATCTGAATCCAGATGACAGGCCGCGCAATTGGATTTAGTACCGACCTTTTCATGTTTCCAATACACCTCGGCAATATCCTTATGTTTCTCTATCCAGTAATTAGTTTCTGTTACCCGAATAGGCGTTTCTCCTTCGGGGGTATAGTAGAGGATCTTGCGGGCTGGTTCGGTGAGTTGGCTCTCACTCGAATATTTCTTATGGAACTCCAGTAGTTCGGTTAAAGTGTCAACATCGAGGTCCAGGTCATCTCCAAAATGCTCATGCTGTTCTGCAAAAATCCGTTCCCAGGATCGTTCAGGCAATAAGGTCGGATGAAAAGCGAAATGGCAATCACCACATTCCTCTCGCCACAACGCATTATCCGGTAACACCGGCCCCTGAAAAGGCTGATAGAGGTGATCGGCCGTTTCCTCCAGATAACCACGAAAATAAACCAGGCTACTGGTTACCACGAAGACCACCATCGCCAGTCCCAGCAAATGATGCCCATGCACCCTGGCCACTCCGGCGGCGGCCTCTTTTTGACCGGTAATCAGCGACCACACCAGGTTTTCCTTATGGATCAGGCTTTCGACGATAACGCCCCCCACATGGATCGCAATTAGTCCCAGCATCGACCATGACAGGAACCTATGCGCTTCTCGCGCTATAATTCCGGTACTAAAACTCACCAACTCGGCGAATGGGCCATGCCCTTCTTCACCACTCAGGACGAGTACTCCGGCAATACTCATTAGCAAGCCGAGCACCAGTAACAGGAATATTGCCCAGCCACCAGCCGGATTATGGCCGATGTGGCGCATCGCCCTGCCATTAAGCAATCCTACCAGGTAGGCAGTAACAGATTTCCAGTCGTAGGCAAAGCTGTGAAAGCGAGCATAGTGGGTACCGATTACCCCCCAAACCAGACGAAAAACGAGTAGACCGAGAAAGGTATAGCCAGCAAAGACATGAAAAAACAGGAAACGGTTGTCGTCATAACTAATCCAGGCCACAACAAATGCTATGACGAGCAGCCAATGAAAGACCCGTGTTGGCAGGTCCCAGATCAATGCTTTTTCCATTTTTTCGCTTATATGGTTTGTGCCCAGAATTGGTCACCTTACAAGGCGTAAATTATACAGTCAACGAATCGGGCCATACTCCGATCTATTTACATCAACCCGATGAAAATTGCGCTTAATTTCATCGTTCGGACGGCTTCATAATTTCCAGGTGTTTGTTATACTGAGCGATGAAAGTTGACCTGTATTTAATAACAATTAACCACAATAGCAAATATTACTTTTTAAAAAAATTAACCTTTGCCTGAATCAAAAGCAGCGCCATGGTTGATTTTCGATGGAAAATAAAGACAAGGGCTGAATCCACCAATGTGGGTAGTATAATTTCCAGATAGTTGTTGAAATCTGATATGGCCCCAGACGATCAGCTGGCCGGAACTACGCAATGACAGAGGGCATCACTTTTATGATAATTTGATCACCGCTAATAGAGCATCGAAATTTTAACCACGCAATACATTAAATCTCAGGAGTAAAATGACCATGAAACATAATTCTAATTTTCGAGCGGTTATAGCAGCCGCCATTCTTTCTAGTCTTGCAGGCAGCGCTTTCGCTGGTGACCCTGCGAGCTGCAAAACCGTCAATTTATCCGACGTGGGCTGGACAGATATTACCGCGACAACCGCAGCAACGAGCATAATTCTGGAAGGTCTGGGCTATAACCCCGACGTTAAAGTTCTTTCGGTTCCCGTTACCTATAAAAGTATGGAGACCGGCGACATCGATGTTTTCCTTGGGAACTGGATGCCTACCATGGAAGGCGACCTGGGTCCTTATCGCGATGCCGGTACGGTCGAAGTCATACAACCGGCTAACCTGACAGGGGCTAAATATACCCTGGCGGTTAACAAAAAAGCAGCCGATGCTGGCCTGAGAAACTTCGCCGATATTGCCAAATTCAAAGATCAACTGGATGGGGAAATTTATGGTATCGAGCCAGGCAACGATGGCAATCGCATTATCCTTGATATGATCGCCGGTAACTCATTCGGCCTGAAAGGCTTTGACCTGGTCGAAAGCTCTGAACAAGGGATGCTGTCCCAGGTTTCGCGTGCCGAAAAACGTGGGAAAATGGTAGTTTTTCTGGGTTGGGCGCCGCATCCGATGAATGCTAACTTCGAGCTGACTTATCTTTCCGGGGGAGATAACTTTTTTGGCCCGAATTTTGGCGGAGCCGACGTTTACACCAATACTCGCAAGGGCTATTCAGGCGGTTGCCCCAATATAGGAAAACTGTTGACCAATCTGCAGTTTACACTAGCGATGGAAAACGAAATTATGGGCGCTATTCTCGATGAAGGCCAGGAACCTAATGATGCTGCCGTTGCCTGGTTGAAAGCCAATATGGGCGTACTCGATGGCTGGCTAAACGGTGTAACTACGCTGGACGGCGGTGATGCAATGTCCGCGGTTAAGTCCAGGATAAGCATGTAAAATAAATAGCGGATATTAAGGGGCTGGTTAAATCAGGCCAGCCCCTTTTTATTTGCAATTAGCACTTAAGGCAACTTCATCACACTGAGGCTATAGAAATGGAATGGCTGGAAAGTAATAAGATACCGATTGGCAGGTGGTTGGCCGATATCGTGGATTTTTTAAATGAATACCTGTTTTGGCTGTTCGATGGATTTACCGTTGCCCTCGAGTATGTGTTCGATTTGACATCGGCGGCACTGCTTTCCATTCCTGCGTTCGGGATGATCGCACTGATAGCAGCCGCAGCCTACTGGCTGCACCGATCCTGGAAAATTTCACTATTCATCGTCCTTTCTATGTTGTTGATCGTCAACCTCGGATACTGGGAAGACACCATGGAAACGCTGTCTCTTGTACTCTGGGCCACTGTACTTTGCGTGGTTATCGGTATTCCTGTTGGTATCGCAGCCGCACACCGACCCAAACTTTGGATTTCTATCCGTCCTATTTTGGATATGATGCAAACCATCCCCACCTTTGTTTACCTGATACCGGCGTTGACCCTGTTTGGGCTTGGCCCCGTGCCAGGTGTTGTGGCAACGGTTATTTTCGTAGTACCCGCGCCAATTCGATTGACCTATTTGGGAATTTCCTCCACCCCGGGTCCAATGATTGAAGCGGCTGAGAGTTTTGGCGCAACGAAAAAACAACTGTTATGGAAGGTCGAAATTCCTTCGGCGATTCCCAGTATCATGGCGGGGCTTACGCAAACTATTATGCTGTCGCTTTCTATGGTGGTCATCGCCTCGATGGTGGCGGCACCAGGTCTTGGGATTCCCATTTTGCGCGCGATCAACCAGGTCAACCCGGCTAAAGGTTTCGAAGCGGGAATCGCTATCGTAATCGTTGCCATCATCATGGACCGTGTTTGTAAGCTACCTGAAAAAAGGAAAGGGGTATAAGCCATGCCTGTCATCAATAGCCCTGTTGCTGTTTCTTTCCAAAACGTGAGTATTCTCTTCGGAGAGGAGAAAAAACGCCCCCTTGAGTTACTGGATAAAGGAGGTACGCGTGAATCTATTTTGGAAGAAACTAATACAGTGCTGGGTGTTGCCAACGCTAGCATCGATATTCATGAAGGGGAAGTTTGCGTGCTGATGGGTTTGTCGGGTTCTGGCAAGTCTACTCTGCTGCGGGCAGTTAACGGCCTCAATAAAGTGACTCGCGGGCAGGTGCTTGTTAGCCATGAAGGCGGGCAAGTGAATATTGCCAGTTGCGATGCGACCACGCTTCGTGAGATGCGTATGAACCGCATCGCCATGGTGTTTCAACAATTTGCGCTACTACCCTGGCGTACGGTAGAGGAAAATGTCGGACTCGGGCTGGAATTAAAGGGCATGAGCAAGGAGGAGCGTAGTGTCATCGTCGACGAAAAACTGAAACTAGTCGATCTTTACCAGTGGAAGAATAAATACACGGATGAACTGTCGGGTGGCATGCAGCAGCGGGTGGGTCTTGCCCGTGCTTTTGCCACGGATGCCGATATTTTATTGATGGATGAACCGTTCTCCGCCCTTGATCCGCTGATTCGTAATTATTTGCAGGACTTTCTCATGGATTTACAGCGCGAGCTGAAAAAAACCATTATTTTCGTTAGCCATGATTTGGATGAAGCGCTGAAAATTGGTAACCATATCGCCATTATGGAAGGAGGCAACATAGTCCAGTACGGAGAACCGGAAGATATCGTACTAAATCCGTCTAATCAATATGTGTCGGAATTTGTCGCCCATATGAACCCGTTAAACGTACTCCAGGGGACTTCTTTTATGACCCCGCTGGCTGAGCTCGAACGGGATGGGAACGATGTGGTACTGGATAGCAAAGGTCATTTCCGGGTAACGTTGGACGGGCTTGATAAACCTGTCTCCGCCAGTTTCGATGGTAAACAGGCAAGAATTGAAAGCTGCAACCACGATACCGATATCAAAAAACTGGGGGATGATGTGCTAGTGACAGCTCCCTCCAATATGAAGATGCGCTGGAACATCGAGATTCGCCACCACACTGGCTGGCCTGTCCTGCTGGTGGAGGAGGACAAATTAGTGGGAGTCGTCGGTGATAATGAAATATATAGCGGGATTTTGCGACAGACCAGCTTCGCAAAAGAATAAAATAGATATTCTGAATTCAGATCAGGTACCCCGTGAAGAAGCGGCCGATGTACTGCTGGAAAATTATACCCACGGCCTGGACACCTGATTATTACTCAACCCTCATAGGTATCGCTCTGGAACCTTCTTGTTTAGTACCTTAAGTACCGTTTTTTCCCTGCTGCTGAGTTACGGGTTGCTGTTACTCGCGAACGGTCTGTTTAGCACCTTGCTCGGTGTTCGTACGCAGGTCGAGGGGTTCTCTACCGATCTCGTTGGATTTATTGTCGCCTCGTATTTTTTCGGCTTGTTGCTCGGCGGGTTATTTGCCGGGCGAGTAGTCGTTCGTGTCGGTCATATTCGCTCGTTTGCGGCTTTTGCATCGTTGATGTCGGTATCGGCGTTATTGCATCCGATATGGATTTCGGTCGGTAGCTGGATGTTTCTGCGCATGCTTTCAGGATTTTGTATGGCCGGTATGGTTATGGTCACCGAAAGCTGGCTGAACGAGCGGGCGAGCAATAGTAATCGGGGGCAGGTACTGTCTATATATATGACAACCAATTATTTTGCGGCTGGTACAGGACAGTTTTTAATAACGGCAGGTGACCCGTCTCAGTTCCAGCTATTCAGCCTGGCCTCGGTTATTTTTTCTCTTGCGTTATTACCGGTGTTACTCACCAGGGCCAAAGCACCGATCCCGCCTCCAGCTAGCCGTATGGGGTTGGTCGCTCTCTATCGAATAGCCCCGCTGGGCATGATTGGTGTATTGATTAGCGGATTAATCAATGCAAGCGTCTTCGGTCTGGGGCCAGTTTTCGCGATCAATATCGGCCTCTCGGAGGCCAAACTTTCGATTTTCATGGCGACGGTTATCATGAGCGGCCTGTTATTGCAGTGGCCGATCGGACATTTGTCAGACCGTATCGGCCGTGGGCCGTTACTGATGATAATTCCGATTGTGGTCGCGCTCGCGGCGTTGTCTATTACACTGGTGAGTGATTTCCGTTTAATACTCGCCAGCGTCGGTTTATTCGGCGCCTTTATGTTCACTATTTACTCGCTCTCGGCCGCGACAGCCAATGACCTGGTTAGTGCCGAGCAACGCGTGCAGGTGGCGGGGGCCTTGCTCATAACCTATGGGACTGGAGCGAGTATCGGCCCGATTATCGCGGGGCAGTTTATGGCATTCATGGGTCCTCATGGGTTGTTTGTATATTTCATCCTGATCAGTCTCTCGCTCGCCCTGTTTGCCACGATTAAAAGGCGTCGTGGTGGCAGTACCGAAACTCGAAAACCTTTCATCGCGGTACCAGCAACCCAGGCGACTTCGAATCAACTATACGTTTCTGCACACCAGCAATCCCCCGACAAAGTGGAGAGTAAGTCGTGAAATGTGTGTTTTCATGAACGAATTTTTAGCCGGAACCTGTTTCTATTTGCAGAGAGCGTATGGCATGAAGAACATTTCGTGTTAATTTCTATATCCTTAGGAACCAACAGGCGAATCCGAAATGCCCCGGGTTAAGAGTCATCAGGGCTTCTTGTTGGGCGCATTATTCATGGGCCATTTAACCAATGACTGGGTCGCCGGTACCCTGTGGTTCATAGCCCCTGCCATCGCGGCCAGCCTGGGCCTTGGTCCGACCGAAGTTGGATTGATATTAGCGATCAATGGATTGGGAGCAGGGCTGGCTTATATACCGGCTGGCTTCATTGCCGATCGATCCACGCGCCCTGGATACCTGATGCTATTGAGCTTCTGGTGGGTCGCGATAGGTTACCTGAGTGCTACCCTGGCGCCGGGTTTCTGGGCGGTTACGTTATTGCTGGCGTTTGGCGTGATGGGTGATGCTTTCTGGCATCCGATCGCAACCGGAGTGTTGGTGAAAGAAATGCCTTCAAAGCGAGCGCAAGTTCTGGGTATCCACGCGGTCGGCGGTAGTATCGGGGCCGACGTACTCGGACCCCTGGTGACAGGCTTGTTACTCGGGTATTTTGACTGGCGAACCAGCCTGCAAATATCGGTGATACCCGCCCTGATCATGGGCCTGATATTTATTTTTATCGCACGAAAAATAGATTTAAAAGCGGACAAAAAACTCACACGAATCGATGTGAAAGGGTTGATCCGGCAATGGGGAAATAGAGTCGGTCTGCGGCTGATGTTATCGATGATTTCCTATAACATGGCGCTAGTGGCAATTTTGGGCATGACGCCGCTTTACCTGCAAACTGAATATGGCCTGTCACCTCTGGAGGCCGGTGTCGTGTTCGCAGCGATGCTACTGGTTGGTACCGCATTCCAGCCATTTATGGGCAAATATACCGACCGCCGGGGGCGAAAACCAGTCATTGTGCTGGTACTGGTATTGAGTAGTCTGTGTGCGATACTGGCGGGGTCGAGTACAAG
>CAZJEJ010000068.1:7370-10858 GCA_964544945.1 uncultured Gammaproteobacteria bacterium
CCCGCGCGCAAATTGACCAGGCGTAGTATTCCTACAGACATTCTTTGATAATCGCGTACAACTCTGGTCGGTGCGTGGCTACCTCGTCAACGCTTAGTCCTTCGAGTGAGTGCGGATATTTCAACCATTGTTCAGTTTCGTGAAGGTAATAATCGGGGGCTTTATTAGCCTGTTTGCGTGCCGGCTTGTAATAGGGCACCGCGACTCGGATATCGTGTGGTGTATTGAGTCTCGCCTTGTCGTGTAAATGCGCTATTACCGCCTGAATCGTCAAACCAGTATCGAATACATCGTCAACGATCAGCAGGCTATCCTCCTGATTGCAGTTATTGATCAGATAATTCATTCCGTGGATTCGGATTTCGTGCGAGCGTCCATCGATACCGCTATAAGACGAGGTGCGAATCGCTATATGATCAGTCTGAATGCCAAAATATTCGAGTAGCTCCTGGATCGCAATGCCCATCGGCGTGCCGCCACGCCAGATTGCGATGATGATTGTCGGGCGAAATCCATCCTTGATAATTTTCGCTCCGAGTTTGAACGAATCTTCGAGTAATTGCTGTGCGGATAAGTAGAATTTTTCGCTCATCGGACCGGCTGGCTTATTAAAGTAACTTTGGTGCGTAGGGTATTGAGCATTTCACCCCTGGCCGGGTATCATAGCCACTTTGTACTGAATGGGAAACCTGGATTCGTGGAAAAACGTTATATACAGGAGCAGGAGTTACTGGAAGATTCGTATCGACTTGCTGTACAGGTTTACCAGAGCGGCTACCGACCTGATTTTATCGTTGGTGTATGGCGCGGTGGGTCGACTGTTGGCATCTATGTCCAGGAATGTCTGCAATACCTCGGTGTAGAAACCGATCATATCGCGATCCGAACATCTTATCGGGGTATGCACGATTACCTGCAAAAGCTGGAGTCAGGCGCCGAAACTCGAGCGCACGGATTGCAATACCTGTACGAAACTATGAATGCCAGCGATGCGCTTTTGATCGTCGACGATGTATACAGCACTGGGCGCAACGTTGCGGCAGTGATCGACCGGTTGCGACTCAAAACCAGGCGCAATATGTCGAAGGATGTACGTATAGCGGTACCCTATTACAAGTCGGAGTTTAATGAAGGTAATCCAGTACCGGATTATTATCTTTATGAATACAATGAATGGCTGGTTTTACCCTACGAACTTACCGGACTCAGTGACAGGGAAATCGCGCAAAACAAACCCTGGATCAAACCGATACTGGATGAATTGAGAGCAATATGAAATTTTCTTCGCTTACCGACCGCGTCAAGGGTAGTGCCGCCGACGTATGGGATTCTCACTACACGGCAGAAGCGGCGAGGAGACGCGGCGAGGACGTGATCGTACTGAGCGTGGGTGACCCGGATTTTTCAACACCGCCCGAAATCATCGAGGCAGCGGTGCGCGCATTGCACGAGGGTGATACGCATTACACCGGGGTTATTGGCATCGAAGAGCTACGCGAGACTATCGCACAGCAACACCAGAAAAACTGTGGTCAAAATGTGAGCCGAGACAATGTTGCGGTTACCTCGGGCGCACAAAATGCACTCTTCGCTACTTCCCTGTGCCTCGGTGAAGCAGGCGATGAGATAATCGTTTTGCAACCCATGTATGTTACCTACGCCGCAACTGTTCAGGCTTCGGGGGCGACTCTCGTACCGGTGGTGCTAGAAGCCAAAAGCGGATTTAAACTCGACGTGAATAGTTTGCGAGCAGCGATTACGCATAAAACACGAGCCATATTTTTTGCCACGCCCAGTAATCCGACCGGCATAATGCTAACGCTTGACGAATTACAATCCATCGCCAATATTGCCATCGAGCATGATCTGTGGGTAGTGGCAGACGAAGTGTATTCCGAGATCGTGTTCGAATCCGAATTCCATCACATGGCAGCTTTACCTGGGATGGCCGAACGTACGGTTACCATCAGTAGTTTATCGAAATCCTATGCGATGACCGGCTGGCGCGTCGGCTGGGCCGTTGGTCCGAAGGCCCTGATTCAAAATCTCGAAAAGCTCTCCCTGTGTATGCTTTACGGATTGCCCGGATTCATCCAGCAGGCAGGCTGTTATGCGCTGAAAAATGCCCGGAAGGATCGGGAAGCGATGCGGGAAATTTATCGGCAGCGGCGTGATTTACTGCTACGCGAATTTGATTCGATACCGGAGCTGAAGGCCCTGAAACCCGACGCTGGCATGTTTTTGATGGTCGATATCCGTGGTACGGGTTTAAAGGCGCCCGATTTCGTTCAACAACTCTACCAGTATTGTGGCGTATCGGTGCTTGACGCGACTGCATTTGGCGAGAGCGCCGAGGGGTATGTGCGAATTTCCTACGTGATATCCGAAACCGACCTGCTCGAAGCGAGCCGACGTATCAAAACATTTATCGATTCTTTGCGGCAACTGGATCGCTCGGCATGAGTGATAAGCAGGCAGTGAGTCGTTGCTGGTGGTGTGGGGATGACGCCTTGTACCAACAATATCACGATTGTGAATGGGGCGTGCCGTTGCACGACGACCGTCAGCTATTTGAGTTTATCTGTCTGGAAGGTGCGCAGGCCGGTCTGAGCTGGATAACAATCCTGCGCAAGCGTGAAAACTACCGACGCGTGTTTGATAATTTTGACGCAGAAAAAATCGCGCGCTACGACGAGACAAAAATTATCAGCCTGCTGGCCGATCCCGGTATCGTACGAAACAAGCTAAAGGTGAACGGGTTTGTAAAAAATGCACGCGCATACCTCAAAATGCTCGATCATGGATCGACGCTGGACGAGTACCTGTGGAACTTTGTCGATGGCCAGTCAATGCAAAATAAGTGGACTTCGTCTCAGCAAATTCCGGTGAATACACCGACATCTGATGCGCTGTCGAAGGACCTTAAGAAACGCGGATTTACCTTTGTCGGCAGCACAATCTGTTATGCCTTTATGCAGGCCGCGGGCCTGGTAAACGACCATCTGACCAGTTGTTATCGCCATGTTCAAATCGAACAGATAAATACGCTTCGATAAAGTTCAGTCGATAAAGTTATTGATGAGCCTCAAGCGAGAACAGGTAGCGACCGTGAATTCCGGCGAAATACGAAAACAGGCTTTAAAAACCATCTGGGATGCCGCTGTATCTGCGGTATCCGGAGAACGGGCTGTTGAAAAAAAGATCGCGAGCGATACTCCGTTTCAGCCAGATTTAATCATCGCCGTCGGCAAGGCCGCGGCGGGTATGTGTCGGGGCGCGCTGAATTCCCTGCCATACCTCTGTAAAGCCATCGTGGTTACCAAGTACGATCATACCGACGATGATATTCGGGTGCGTGAAAACGTGACCGTGATTGAAACAGCGCACCCGATTCCCGATCAGCAGTCCCTCGTCGCTGGGAACCTGTTGTTGAAGCAGGTCGGCGATATGGGTAAAGACAGTCGATTAATGGTGCTGGTTTCAGGCGG
>CAZJEJ010000068.1:10958-12178 GCA_964544945.1 uncultured Gammaproteobacteria bacterium
GGAGAACCGACGGTGATGCTGCCGGATAATCCGGGGCAGGGCGGTCGCAATCAAAGCCTGGCGCTCGCAATTTCCGAGCATTTGCTGGGGAAGAATAGTATTACCCTGTTGGTCGCTGGCACCGACGGCAGTGATGGCCCAACCACGGCTGCGGGTGGTCTGGTGGATGGTAATACGTTTGAACATGTCGAAGCTGCCCGCGATGCATTACGACGAGCCGACGCCGGTCGCTATCTGGCAGAACAGGATAGCCTGTTCGTAACCGGACCTACAAACACCAATGTGATGGATCTTGCTATCGCAATTGTCGAATAACAATTAGGATGCCCATATGAATGAAGTTATTAAACTCTTACAATCCCACCGCTCGATACGAAAATTTACCGATCAACCCATACCTCAGGAAGTTCTGGAGGAAATGATCAAATGCGGGCAAGCTGCCGCGACATCGAGTTTTATCCAGGCCTGCACCGTGATCCAGGTTGAAGACACAGGAAAACGCGAACAGCTGGTCGGCCTTGCCGGTAATCAACCCTACATCGCCAGTGCCTCCAGATTTCTGGTTTATTGCGCCGATATGAACCGAATGCAACTGGCCTGTGATATGCACAAGGCCGATATGTTGTCTGGTTTTACCGAGCAGTTCATCACTGCCACTGTCGATTGCGCTTTATTCGCGCAAAATGTGCTCACCGCCGCTCACTCGCTTGGCATCGAAGGCGTCTACATTGGTGGCATCCGCAACAATATCCAGGGGGTCACCGATCTGCTCGAATTACCGCACCTGGTATACCCGGTCTTTGGCATGTGCCTGGGTTACCCGGCGCAGAATCCGGAAGTTAAACCACGGCTGCCTTTATCGGTGATACTAAAGAAGGACCGATACCGGGATACCGCCGATACACAAACCATCGGTGAATACGACGAACTGGTGCGCGAGTACTATCGCACACGTACCGGCGGCAACAAAGATACCGCCTGGAGCGAGCAGATTTCCGAAATGCTGGTTAAAGAAGCCCGCCCGCACATGAAGGCTTATCTGGAGTCGCGTGGGTATTTGCTAAAGTAAAAGCCGCCTGTTTTTTCTAGTAGAGTGGGCTAAATCGGTTTAAAACTTCCCGGACACGCTGTAAACACTTCCATGTGAGCTCGACGGCAGCGTCCCTGCTGCCGACGGTCCTGGAATCTTTAAGCCGATCCAGCCAGAATACTACGACATC
>CAZJEJ010000069.1:0-3068 GCA_964544945.1 uncultured Gammaproteobacteria bacterium
AAGGGTAGGAAAATAAAGTGTCAGAAAGTCTAATAACTGTATCTTATCTGGGCGCCGCAGTCCTCTTCATCCTCGCACTCGGGGGATTGAAAAATAACCAATCCGCTCGTCGAGGCAACGTGTACGGCATGATCGGCATGATCATTGCGGTTCTGGTCACGATCTCGGCATTCGTCACCAATAATCTTGAGATCCTGATCGGGGTGATGGTGTTGGGCGGCACGGTTGGCTTTATTTTATCGCGCCGCGTGCAAATGACCCAGATGCCGGAGCTGGTGGCGATATTGCATAGCCTGGTCGGTCTTGCCGCAGTCCTGATCGGATTCGCCAATTTTATGGATCCGGGGGTCGAATTTATCGGTGTAGAAAAGACCATCCACGATATTGAAATTTTCATCGGCATACTTATCGGCGCGATGACTTTTACCGGATCGGTTGTCGCTTACGGTAAACTCAGTGCGGTCCTCAGCGGGAAACCCCTGATGTTACCCGCCAGACACTGGCTAAACCTCGCAATGGTTATCGGGGTCATTGTCGTTGGGGTCGAATTTGTCGGCGCCGATACCCATGCTGACGCCTTTGTTTTGCTCATGGTGATGACGCTCATCGCATTTGTCATTGGTGTGCACATGGTGGCTGCAATTGGTGGTGCGGATATGCCGGTGGTGATTTCGATGCTTAACAGCTATTCGGGATGGGCGGCCGCTGCGACCGGATTCATGCTGTCGAACGACCTGCTGATTGTCACTGGAGCGCTGGTTGGTAGTAGTGGCGCGATACTGAGTTACATCATGTGCCGCGCGATGAACCGAAATTTTGTCAGCGTAATCGCCGGTGGTTTCGGAACTGGGGATAGCACTCCAAGCGCAGGTACTACCTACGAAGGCGAAGTCAGTCCCATCGATGCCGCTGAAACCGCGATGCTGCTCAATGATGCAAAAGAAGTCATGGTAATTCCCGGATATGGTATGGCGATGGCACAGGCGCAACACGCGATCTCTGATATCGCGAAATCGCTGATAGCCAAGGGAGTCAACGTGCGATTTGGTATCCACCCGGTCGCGGGACGCATGCCTGGTCACATGAACGTACTACTTGCCGAAGCCCATGTTCCTTATGACATTGTTTTTGAAATGGACGAAGTCAATGACGATTTCCCCAAGATTGACGTATCGGTCATCGTCGGTGCCAACGACACGGTCAATCCATCCGCGCAAGATGACGAAAACAGTCCTATCGCCGGTATGCCAGTGCTCGAAGTATGGAAAGGTAAAACCTCCATCGTCCTGAAACGCGGTATGGCAGTGGGATATGCCGGGGTCGATAATCCGTTATTTGTGAAAGACAATACACGGATGTTGTTTGGCGATGCAAAAGATAGCCTGGACTCGGTACTCAAGGAGCTTTGATAACGCAAATAACTTATTAAGATACTGTAATTCCGGACACCACGCAGCGGTGATCCCGGATTACAAATTAACTTAAGGGTGCCTCTATTAATTAGGATTTTTTCGTAACAGTCTTTTGCTCCTGCAAAGCTTGCATACATACCATCCCTGGTAATAAGTGCAAGGAACAAGGAGCTTATGTACAGGATGTACTGTATGCCGATTTTGCAGGAGCAAAAATCTGTAACGCCGCAATCGCGAAAAAAGACAGTTAATAGAGGTGACCGGTATGTACTACGGCGAAAAACTCAATAGCATTAGTCACCTGGTTGGGGCGGCCCTCGCACTGATCGCTCTCGGTGCCCTGCTTACAGTTGGCATTCAAACGGGCGATCCCTGGGTATTCATCAGTTTTAGCGTGTTTGGTATCTCGATGGTACTGCTCTACACCATGTCGACGCTGTACCACAGTTTCCATCCTCCGGGTCTCAAGCGTATTTTTCAGATATTCGATCATGTATCGATTTATCTATTGATAGCCGGAACCTACACGCCTTATATGCTGGTCACTCAGCGCGATGGAAATGGCTGGTTGATAATGGGCATCGTCTGGGGGCTCGCCGTGGCAGGGATACTCAGCGAAATATTTTTATCTGGTCGTATGGTAAAAGTCGGCCAGATGATTATTTATTTCGGAATGGGGTTGGCCTCCTCGTTTGATTTCGCGAGCCTGAAAGCGGTAATTCCTGAAACAGGCATCTATTGGCTTACCGCCGGTGGCCTCGCTTATACCGTCGGTGTGGTTTTTTATATTCTCGACAAGATGAATAAATTGACCCATGCGCACGGGATCTGGCACTTCTTCGTTCTCGCAGGAACGATCAGCCATTTTATCTCGATTATCGGGTACGTCAGGTAGGGTTTCCAAATTGTAAGGCAGGTTATGGGTTCAGCTAACTAGCAATTAAGTCTTCTTTTCCCCGTCGCGATAAGCTCTTTATTTCAGCCTCGCGCTTGCTCGCGCTACTACGTGTATGTCCATCTTCCTGATAAGCCACTTTGAGTGGAATCCTGCCGTTGAAGTATTTAGCGCCCTTTGTCCCGGAAGTATGTTGCTCGAAGCGCCTCGCGACATCCGTGCTGATTCCGGTGTAGAAAGAGTGATCGCTCGCCTCGATAATGTAGACCGACCAGTTAATTTTGTTACCTGCGATTGTCTGTCAATTGATACGGCTCGATATTATACAAATTTACCAGGATTCTCCAGCTAGCCCTCGATCAGGTGTAAACCATATAAATTTTTCGCCGACTGGTCGTACAGGGGCAAACACTGGGCACTTCATCGTCGACAATGCTCAATGTGACCGGATAAGCAACACTTTAAATATGGTGTAATATGGGCAGGAGGAGAATCCTGCCCCATTGTCAGTTTAAACCGTTGTTTCGGTACTAATTTATGGAGTCACTAATAATGAATATGAAATTCAGTAAGGGTCGTTTATATCTGGTCGCGGGTGAAAAAAATGATACCAGTACAATGATGGACACAGCTGTCTATGATATCCAGAGCAAGAAGATGCTATTCCGGGCTCCTGGGACTAGCAGTGTCAGGAGTAGATCGACCCCGGTAAACCTGAGCGAGGAGCTCAGGGACGATAGCGTCAAAAGCTTTAACGAGGC
>CAZJEJ010000069.1:3168-12153 GCA_964544945.1 uncultured Gammaproteobacteria bacterium
GTGATCGATACCAACGATCAGGAATGGGTAACGAGTCCAATGCCCGGGGTTTGGCGTAAGCCGCTAGCACGAGAGGCGGCTGAGCACGGCCACACTACCAGTTTGGTACGCTTCGAACCGGGGGCTAATTTTTCCGAGCATCCCCACGCCATGGGTGAAGAAATACTGGTACTCGAGGGTGTTTTTTCAGATGAACACGGGAGCTATGAAGCAGGGACTTATCTGCGTAATCCTCCTGGCTCCAGGCATACTCCATTTAGCAGGCAGGGCTGTGTGATACTGGTCAAGCTCGACCAGTTTGACGCCGAGGACACCGAGCCTGTTCGGATCGACACCAATAAGGCTGCCTGGATGCCAGGTGAAGCCAACCTGGAAATGATGCCGTTACACGATTTTGAGCATGAAAGCGTCGCATTGATGAAATGGCCTGCCAATACAAAATTTTTACCGCACAAACATTTTGGCGGCGAAGAAGTCTACGTACTAAAGGGAACTCTGGAAGACGAATACGGTCACTATCCAGCGGGTACCTGGATTCGAAATCCGCACAATAGCGAACACTGCCCCTATGTCGAGGATGAAGCTGTCATTTGGATCAAGACGGGCCATTTACTGCCCTGAGTAGAGGTCGGCCCGTGTTTTTACCGGGCCAGGCCAGAGAAACACTAAACTGAAAAGAGGCGATCCTTGTCAAAGAATACAATACTGCAATTAAAGCAATACCTGGGCGAAAAAATTATCGGCCAGAGAGATTTAATCGAGCGCTTGCTGATTGCGATCCTGGCCGATGGGCACCTGCTCGTGGAAGGTGCGCCGGGCCTGGCAAAGACGCGGGCTATCAGGGTGATCGGTGAGGGGATCGCGGCTGACTTTCATCGCATTCAATTTACTCCTGACCTGTTGCCTGCCGACTTGACTGGCACTGAAATCTACCGTCCCCAGGATGGTAGTTTCAAGTTTCAGCGTGGCCCGCTTTTCCACAACCTGATACTGGCGGACGAAATTAATCGTGCACCAGCGAAGGTGCAGTCCGCCCTGCTCGAAGCGATGGCCGAACGCCAGATCACAGTTGGCGACGAGACTTATCGATTGCCCGAAGTTTTTCTCGTTATGGCCACGCAAAATCCGATCGAACAGGAGGGAACCTACCCATTGCCAGAAGCCCAACTTGACCGGTTCCTGATGCATGTCACGATCGGTTATCCGAATGCGGACGAAGAGGCTGCAATACTGCAGCTCACGCGCGATGAAGCCCGCACAGGTAGCCAGGAAATTCAGCCGGCATCGAACCCGGTGAGCCAGGAATCCATACTGCAGGCACGCCAGTCCGTGCTCGATACTTATCTGGCCGAGAGCCTCGAAGCCTATTTGATTGAAATTGTGCTGGCAACACGTGACGCGGCAAGGTACGGGGATGATCTGGCAGGCTGGATCGAGTATGGGGGGAGTCCACGAGCAAGCATGGCGCTGGATCGTTGCGCGCGCGCCTACGCCTGGTTGAATGGTCGAGATTTCGTGACCCCGGAAGATATTCAACTGATCGCGCCCGATGTATTGCGTCATCGCATTATCCTTAGCTTCGAAGCTGAGGCCGAAGGTGTGACGGCCGATCATTGCATCGACGAGCTGATCGCCCGGATTGCCGTGCCCTAACCCGTATATTGCATCATGGCGGTGAAAACTAATATTTCAGATTCGCTGGAAAAAGGGGACGATATTGTCCGTGTGCGACAGTCGACGTTAATCCGATTACACCGTCACGCGAAAAATATTCCGTTATTTTCTAACTCAATAGACGCGCAAATGGCGGGTAGATATCTGTCTTCATTTCGAGGTCGTGGTATGGAATTTCACGAGTCGAGACCCTACCAGCCAGGTGACGATATTCGCACCATCGACTGGCGTGTAACCGCTCGTAGTGGTCGTACCCACACCAAGGTGTATCGGGAAGAGCGCGAACGCCCGGTTTTGCTCTGGGTAGACCTGTGTTGCTCGATGTTTTTTGGTACCCGCAGTTGTTTCAAATCGGTGCTCGGATCGAAACTGGCGTCGTTGCTGGCCTGGAGTAGCGTACAGCACGGTGATCGACTCGGCGGGTTGATCTTCTCCGAGCAGGAACACTCCGAATTTCGCCCGAGATCGGGTAGAGCTGCTACCTTGCATTTTATTCGAAAGCTGACATCACACCCGGCCTGGGATCAAAGCGAACGGGTAGCGGATAACGGGGAAGCCGGATTGCTCGCACTGAATCGGTTGCGCCAGGTAGCTCGTCCCGGCAGCCTGGTGGTGTTGATCAGCGATTTCCGGTTTCTTCAAGATTCCTGGCGTGCGCATTTGTCCCAATTATCCAGGCACAACGATGTCGTCCTGTTGTATACCCACGACCCACTGGAGGAAACTTTACCACCGGCTGGACACTATCGCATTACCAACGGTTATAGTGAAATCGACATCGATAGCAGCAACGAGGCCAGCAGGCAGCAATATCAGCAACGCTTCGCCGATCACTACCAAATGCTTGAGCAACTATCTCGCCAGTTGCATCTGCATTTGGTCGACGCTTCTACTAACTCGGATTTGCTCGAAGTATTGAAAAAGGGCTTTGGGGCGGGTACTAGCCGGCGTATTAGATGAACGAGTTGCCACTTAAGGATATCCATTTACCCACCGATAGCTTGTGGTGGCCGCCTGCACCGGGCTGGTGGATGCTGTTGGCACTGCTGATTTTGACTGGATTATTACTGCCTAAATTTCGACGGTGGCTACGCTACAAACCGGTTAAAACCTTGTGTTTCAGGGAACTGGATCGTATCAGGCGGACTACCTCTGAAGGTGGGCTCGACGATCGCCAGCTAATACAGGAATTATCGGTACTATTGCGCCGTACCGTGATGAGTTATGGCACTCGTGACTCGGACGCAAGCCTGAGCGGCAATCAATGGATAGCCAGGCTTAATCAAATCTCGGGCAAGCACTGTTTTTCCAGCGAACAATGCGATCTGTTGACACGTCAACAGTACCAACCGAAGTTTGAAATCGATATTGAAGAACTGCTTCGCAGCTGTGAAAACTGGATCGAATCGTTACCGACGAAGGTGAGCCATGCTGCAGATTGAGTGGCCCTGGGTTTTAATGTTATTGCCACTGCCTTTGGTAGTGTACCTTGGCCTGCCGGCCAGGGTTGCGCATCAGGAAGCTGCCCTGCGCGTTCCCTTCATCGACGATTTCAAGTTATCGCAACAGGCAAGTCGGCGCAAATTAGATTTTCCCTGGATGCGATGGCTGGGTTTACTGGCATGGTGCCTCGCAGTGGTCGCAGCGAGCAGGCCGCAGTGGCTTGGCGACCCGCTGAGCATCGATATCAGTGGACGTGATCTGATGATCGCGGTGGATCTATCCGACAGTATGAGAACCTCGGATTTCGTAATCGATGGCAATGCAGTCGATCGCCTGGCCGCAACCAAATCGGTAGCCGTCGAGTTTATCGAAAATCGAAAGGGAGATCGCCTTGGGCTGATTCTATTTGGGAGTCAGGCTTACCTGCAAACACCGCTCACGTTTGATGTCAGTACGATCGAGAAATTGTTGCTTGAGTCGGTAATAGGCCTCGCCGGAGAGCGCACCGCAATCGGCGATGCAATCGGCCTGGCGATCAAACGCCTGGCGGATAGCGAGCAGGACAACAGGGTTTTGATATTGATCACCGATGGCGCCAATACTGCCGGCGAAGTAACGCCGATTAAGGCGGCGCAACTGGCTGCCGAGCGTGGAGTAAAGATTTATACCATCGGTATCGGTGCCGATGAGCAATTAAGAGCGACCTGGTTCGGGCTTCAAAAAATCAACCCCTCGGCGCAACTGGACGAAAAAACCCTCAGGAGTATCGCCGAGTTGACCGGCGGACGATATTTCCGCGCACGCGATACCGCGGAGCTGGCGAAGATATACGCTATACTCGACCAGCTCGAACCGGTTAACAGCGACGAACAGTCGTTTCGACCCATTAGCGCCCTGTTTTACTGGCCGCTTGCGATCGCTTTAGGCCTGGCTGGACTGATTTGCCTGAATCGAGCTCGGATGGGGTCGGCATGATCGAGCAATTCCATTTTTTGCGTCCTGTTTGGTTGCTGGCGTTGGTGCCTCTGGTTGTATTGTTGTGGTACCTGATCAAAGGCAGGCGTACGAGCAGAAGCTGGCAAGCGGTGGTCGATCCAGCATTGCTACCGCATTTACTCACGGGGCAGGTTCAGGCACGACGAAACTGGTCGATTGTCGTGATGAGTTTAAGTGGAACGCTTGCGATTATCGCTTTGGCAGGGCCGGTATGGGAAAAATTGCCGCAACCGGTATTTAAACAACAATCGGCCCTGGTAATAGCGCTGGATCTGTCGCGTTCGATGGATGCGAACGATATCAAACCAAGCCGCCTGACACGCGCGCGCCAAAAGATTTCAGACATACTGGCCCAGCGACGCGAGGGCCAGATCGCGTTAATCGCCTACGCGGCAGAGGCTTTCGCGGTCACGCCGCTGACCGATGACGATGCGACTATCAATGCGCTGTTACCAAGCCTGACTACCGATATCATGCCTACTCAGGGTAGTCGCGCTGATCGCGCGTTAGAGCAGGCATACACGCTGTTTGAGAATACCGGGATTCGGCGCGGCAATATTTTGTTGGTGAGCGATGGATTCTCCCAGACCGAGATCGATGCAATGAAGCGCCTGCTGAATCAAAATGCAAACTTTCGCCTGTCCGTGCTGGGTATCGGTAGCGAGCAGGGCGGTCCGATTCCACTGACCGATGGCGGCTTCCTCAAAGACGCGCAGGGCGCGATAGTAATCGCTGGCATGCCGCTGGAAAACATGCGTGAACTGGCTCGCAAGGGAGGTGGCGCATACCGCTCTATCAGTGCCAGTGACCAGGATATTCAGGGCTTATTGAGTGCCATAGACATTGGCCGGCTAAAGCAGGAAGCGATTGCCAGTGATCAGATCGCCGATATCTGGTACGAACAGGGACCCTGGCTGGTGTTGATTCTGTTACCAATCGTTGCGCTGGCTTTTCGGCGTGGCGTTTTAATGGTTCTACCCCTGGTTTTAGTGCTAAACCTGCCGGAGGCAGAGGCAGCCGCCTGGGATTCCCTGTGGCAAAATAGCGATCAACGCGCCAGCCTGGCGTTTGAACAGGGGGCACATAAACAGGCTGCTGAAATGTTTAATCAACCCGACTGGAAGGCCTCTTCCTGGTATCGAGCGGGTGAATATGACAAGGCACTGGAATACTGGGACGCGCAGGGAACCGAGGCAGAGCAGTATAATCGAGGCAACGCGCTGGCGAAGTTGGGTCGCTACGAAGACGCAATTAAGGCTTACGAGCGGGTATTGGAAAAGAACCCTCAACACCAGGACGCCAGTTATAACAAGAAATTGCTGGAAGACGCAATGCAGCAGCAGCAAGACCAGCAACCGAATCAACAACAGGGTGACCCGTCGCAACAATCCTCAGAATCTGAGCAAAATAAATCCGATCAAAACCAGCCATCCGACGCAACAGGTCAAAGCGAACAGCAGGCTGATACGGACCCGCAACAGTCCGGGCAACAGGCGTCGGAAAGTCAGAAACAACAGGCCTCTGATTCTGACCAGGCGGAAAAACCTGAAGAGCAAGCCGAAAGCGAACCGAGTCCGAGCGATCAGTCTCTGCCAGACGAGCAGGAGCCACAGAAAGATGAGGACATCGCTAGCCTCGAGCAACGGTTATCCGACCAGTCCACCAGGCAGTGGTTACGCAAGATTCCGGATGATCCGGGGGGCTTGCTGCGACGCAAGTTTCTCTATCAATATCAAAATCGTGGGGACGCCCCCACCGAGGAGAATCCCTGGTGATGAGGGTTAAAGGTTTCTTTTCAGTTTTTCTGTTGACTGGATTGCTGGGTTTCAGCCATCTGGCGAAAGCGGAAATTACTGTTTCTATCGACCGCAACCCGGTGCGTGTGAATGAATCGTTCCAGCTATTTATCGAATCGGATCAAACACCAGATCGCGACCCCGATTTTTCTCCGCTACGAAAGGACTTTATTATATTCAATAGCAGCCAGAGCAATAGCATCAGTATTATTAATGGCGAATATCGGCGCAGCATCAAGTGGACCTTGCAACTCATGCCGAAACAGGTCGGCGAGGTTACCGTAGCGGCGATTGATTTTGGCAAGGATCGAAGTAAACCCTTTAAAATCAATGTCAAACCCGCGGGCCAAATCGGAGCGCCGACCGAGGAAGACCTGATATTCGAACTGTCCTCCGATAAGGCGACGATTCCGGTACAGGGCCAGATCGTGGTAACACTACGCTTGTTGACCAATCTGAATATTTCGGCTTATCAGATGGGTGATCTGAAAATCGACGGACTCGAGGTCGTGGTTGAACCGCTTGGTCGAGCCAGGCAATATCAGATTGAATTGGCTGGTAAGCCCTACCTGGTGCGGGAAAAGAAATTTGCCCTGTTCCCACAGCAAAACGGTGAACTCAAAATAAAACCGGTACTGGCCGAGGTGCAGCTCGCCTCGCGTTCCCAATTTCTGTTCAATCCCTTCCCCGACCGCAGAAACATCCGGCGCCTGCGCTCGCAGGGTTTAACCCTTGAAGTGACATCGATTGCGGATAGCTCCGATGCACCGTACTGGCTACCCGCGAGCAGTGTTCGATTAGCCGATAACTGGCAAGGCGATTTAAATCGCCTCGCGGTCGGCGAGCCGATAACCCGCACTATCAGCCTGGTGGCAGAAGGCCTGACCGCCGCACAGCTACCCGATTTGGTGGTGAATAATATCGCAGGTGTCAAACAATACCCGGATAAACCCTTGCTGCAGGATCAGCGCACCACGGATGGAATTATCGGTACCCGGGAGCAAAAAATCGCGTTGATACCCACAGCGGCAGGCTCCTATATCCTGCCCGAGATAGCGATTCCCTGGTGGAATGTAGAAACTCAAAAACAGGAAGTTGCGCGTATCCCGTCGAGAACCATAACTATCCCCCCGACTGCTGACAGTGGTAAAGCATCTCGGCAGGACCTGGACCCCGTTCCGGCGAAGCCTGTCGACCCAGTAGTAGCCGTCAACACCGGCATCGAAACGAATCGATTCTGGTTCTGGTTGAGCCTGTTTTTGGCGCTTGGCTGGCTGGTGAGTATGCTGGCCTGGTGGATAGCACGCAAAAGCTCCATCGAACTAGCGCCAACGCCACCAGAAGTGGTGGTACCTAGCCTGCGTAAGGCGAAGCGACGACTGAAGCAAACCTGTATCAGCAATAATGCGCAACAAACTCGCAGCGCAATATTGAACTGGGCTAACTGTATAAATTCCGATCAGAAATTCAGCCGATTAAGCCAGGTAGCGCAGTATTTTGGCGAGCCCCTGAATACTCATATCGATGCGTTGAACCAGAGTTTGTATGGTCAGGGTGGCGCCAACTGGGAGGGGGAAGCTTTATGGCAAGCCTGTGCCTCGTATGCGCTACGCCCGGAAGATCATGCCGGCAAAGAAGAGGGCAACCGATTGCAACCGCTCAACCCCTGAGCTGTTATAATAGCAGTCGAGTCAAACGACGAGTGCTGCATGGAAAATTTCGAACCCAGTCAAATAGTGTTGCTGGTTGCCGCCATGGCCGGACTGGCCGTGATCGGGATCGCGCTTTATTTTCGTTCTGCCCAGAAACAGAATGATCGGGATCAACAAGAACTCAACGCCAGAAAATACGACCTCGAAACCAGGCTGGCGCTTGCGCAACAAAGTGAAGCGCAGCTACAGCAGCAGGTGCAGGAACTGAAGTCTGGCTTCGAGCAGGATCAACAACGTATCAACCAGATACGCGATGCGTTGCATGCTGCGGAAAAAGACAACCGGGCGCTCAAAGTCGAGCAACAAAAAGATCGCGAGCTGAGCGAACAGAAATTAAAACAGTTCGAAGAAAGTCGCGAACAACTCAAGGTCGAATTCGAAAACCTGGCGGGCAAAATCCTCGACGAAAAAGCAAAGACCTTTAACAGGAATAGCCAGTCTTCGATCGAGTCCTTGCTCAAACCGTTTCGCGAGCAGATCGAGGGATTCCAGAAGCGTGTCAACGATGTGCATACCGACTCGGTAAAAGGTAATGCCGCGCTCGAGAGTGAAATCAAAAAGGTCCTCGAAATCGGTTTGAAGATGGGCAAGGAGGCACAAAATCTAACCTCGGCACTCAAGGGTGATTCAAAAAAAAGGGGCGGCTGGGGCGAGGCGCAACTGGAGAGGACGTTGGAAATGAGTGGCCTGATCGCGGGCACTCATTTTGAAAAGCAGTCGTCGTTCAAGGATGCCGAGGGTCGCCGTCGTCAAACCGACTACCTGGTGAATTTACCGGATGACAAACAGATCATAATCGACAGTAAAGTATCGCTGATCGCCTATGACAAGGCGATATCCGCAGAGACGCCAGAGTTACAGAACCTGGCGCTAGACGAGCATGCCGCTGCGGTCAAGCGCCATATAGACGATCTCTCGGGCAAGGATTACACTAATTTGACAGGAATTCGAAGCCCCAGTTTTGTACTCATGTTTATGCCGGTTGAACCGGCTTATATTGAAGCGCTGAAATATGAAAAAGATTTGTTCTCTTACGGCTATGAGAGAAACATTGTACTGGTATCACACACTACCTTGATGCCGATACTGCGGACCGTTTCGAACCTGTGGATGATGGAGCGCAGTAATAAGGAAGCGCGGGTAATTAGTGAAAAGGCCGGTGATATTTTCAACCAGGTGTGTGAAGTCGCTATTCGACTGGAAAAACTCGGCAGTAGCCTGGGTGCGACCATGAATCATTATAACGATACCGTGACCGCAGTCGTGGGTCGGCAGGGATTACACGGTAAAGTAGAGCGCTTTAGTAGCCTGTCGAGCAAAGTGAGCAAATCCATGCCGGTACTCGATCCGCTACACAAGGACCT
>CAZJEJ010000070.1:0-12095 GCA_964544945.1 uncultured Gammaproteobacteria bacterium
ATTGTCCACGTCCACGATCACCGGCTTAACATCTTGAGCGATAGCCAGACATGGAGAAAGGATAAGGATGGCGACCGAGCTTGTCACCGGCCTTATGAACCTGGGGATGCGATCGCGACCAACGCCTGAGAGAAATCTGGAGGTGATTGGGCAACGCATTAAATGTTAGTATCAGCACTCTTCGTATAAACAGGAATAAACAATGGCATGCCAGTATTTTCAGCCTTGCGACCAGGGCGCTGACACCTTCACTATTGGCCTGCCGAAGCTAACTTTTGGTCGTGGATGCCTGAATGAAGCGGGCGCTCGCGCAGCAGCACGAGGTCTGTCGCGGATCGCCCTGTTCACCGATCCATTTTTGAAGAATGGCCCTTATGTGGCGATCGTTCAAAAGTCACTTCAGCAGGCAGGAATCGATTTTGCCATATTTTCTGAAATCCGCATCGAGACAGACGATACCAGTGTAATGAACGGTGCGAAATTTATCGCAGAGGGTAATTTCGACGGCGTGATTTCGGTTGGTGGGGGCTCGGTCATGGATACCGCCAAGGCGGCGTTGGTGTATGGTCTTTACCCCGCCGATTTTCTGGATTATTTCGGGCCGCCAATCGGGCAGGGCAAACCGATTCCGGGGCCCCTGAGGCCGCACCTGGCCTGTCCGACCACCTCGGGAACCGGTTCTGAATGCACCTCGGTGGCGGTAATCCGTATCAATGATTTAAATACCAAGTTTGTACTCGGCAGTCCCCTGATAATGCCCGACGAAGCGTTGGTCGACCCGATCTGTTGCGATAGTTTACCGGCCAATATCGTGGCCTCAACCGGTTTTGATCTGCTCAGTCATGCGATCGAGTGCTATACCGCCAAAGCCTACACGCGGTGGGGCAAGGTAGACGATCCACTCAAACGACCCTATCTTCAGGGCGCTAACCCGTGGAGTGACATGGCGGCTACTCGCGCGCTAGAGATAGCTGGAGAATTTCTGGAGCGTGGCGTTAACGACGCCAGTGATAAAGAAGCCCGCGATCAGTTGATGTGGGGCGCCACGCTTGCCGGCATGGCGTTCGGTAATTCGGGAACGCACTTGCCACACGCGCTTTCTTATGGCGTCACGCATTTAATGCACGATATCACTACCAGAGATTATGAGGCGGAATCTCCTTTTATTCCCCATGGCATCAGTGTCATCGCATCGGCGCCGGCAATATTCCGTTACACCGCAGCGGGTGCGCCGGAAAGACATCTCGAAGCGGCCAACAGTCTCGGGGCGAATGCCTGGGACGCGGGGAACGATGAAGCGGGTGAAGTGGTTGCTGGGCGTATTATCGAGTTAATGAAAAAAACCGCTATGCCCAATGGTATAGGAGACCTCGGTTTTGGCGGAGCCGATATAAAGCGGCTAGCCGCCTCAACGATACGTCAGGTGCGTGCAATCGCCAATGCGCCACGCGAGACTAATTTACAGGATATCGAGAATATATATGCCGCCGCGATTAATTACGCGTAGGCTTCCTGGTCTCTTCGACCGGTGGACTGGAAGTCGTATCAGACAGCATCGTCGAAACTAGAGGAATCAGAAAAGCAAAGCAGGCGATGAGAAAAAACAGACCACCCATCAAACCCAGCATATCGCCCGCGCGAACGCTTGTAGCAATAAAGAAAAACGCAGAAAAGATAAACAGAACCCACCCCGAAAGGTGGTAACGATGTTGCACGCGAGGCTCATTTATGCTCATTTGATATTCCAAATTTAACAATAATACTTTATGCAACTAATCTGTAAAATAATTTTTTATTCAACCACTTAATTTCGGAAAAAATATGTACGACGAATCCCTGATGAACCTGATACGCGAACGCTTCTGCCATGTCGATACCTGCCCCTTTCAGGGGCCACGGGTATTTTTTGAAAATGCGGGTGGTTCACTAACCCTGAAATCCGTGGTGGAAACCAATACCAGGCTGGCTGGTATCCCAGATAATCAGGGCAGGGATAATCCTGCATCGCATGAACTGGTACGTATCATCGATCGGTCGCGTGAAGATATGCGCACATTTCTCGGGGTCAACGAGGGGCCGGTATTTGTCGGCGAGAGTGGTACCGAATTACTATTTCGTCTGGTACGAGCCGCGATACTGGGCACCGCTAAGGGTGGGAACGTGGTGGGTAGTACGCTGGAGCATCCTGCCACGGTGAGTGCCGGTAAGCGCTGGTCAAATATTGCGGGTAAGAAATATCGCGCGGTCGTACACGATAATGATTCCGCGGTGGTAACTGCGCAGGCTTACCGTGCGGTGGTCGATGCAGATACGCGCGTTGCTACCATTATCCACACCAGCCCGGTAACGGGTATGTCGGTGGACGTGAAAGCGGTGGTTAAGGTAATTCGGGAAATATCACCCGAGTGTGTAATCATCGTCGACGGCATCCAACACGCGCCACACGGCGATTTGAATGTTGATGATTACGATGTCGATGCCTATGCGATATCGGCTTACAAGGTGTTTTCCAGGCACAACTATGGATTCGCCTGGGTATCACCACGACTGAGTACCTTACCGCACGATCATCTGGACGGTACCCCGGGCGATTTTTGGGAGCTTGGCACCCGTGATACCTCGGCGTTTGCCTGTTTCTCGGAAGTGGTGAATTATCTCGACTGGCTCGGTTCGCAATTTTCTGAATCAAAAAGTCGACGAGCACGAATACTGGCTGCTGGTAAGTCGATCCACGATCAGGAAGCCGGGCTGGTGGATATCATGATAAACGGCGCCGATGGGCAAAAAGGCCTGTGCGATATGCCCGAAATTAACGTCATTGGAGGATACGATAATAGCCAGCGAGAGGGGCTGGTATCGCTTTACATCGAGGCTATCCCCTGTGCTGATCTGGTGCGGCAGCTAAACGCACAGGGTGTCCGTACGCACGTACGCAAAAACGACTATTTTTCGGGAAATATCCTTGCACCACTCAATCGACCAACCTGCGTACGGGTTTCGATGTGCCACTACAATACTCGCGCGGAAGTCATTCAATTTTTGCAGGCCCTGGAATCGATTATTACCCTCGCGGCTGGCAGCAAATAGTGTGGCATTCAAGCCGGTACTAATCGCTTGACAGGAGCCTGGCCACGTCGCGAACAGGCAGATGTACTGCAGTAAAATCCTGTCCGCTACTATTAGCGACGAAATGTACGTGAGTAATATCGTCCTTATCTTTTAATTGCGTGACCTGATCCGGGTTGATAAATACCAGGTCGCCTGTGGGTGTGTTTAGTTCAATAAATCTAGTCATCAGCATGTTCCTTACTATATCGGTTAGGGTACTATTTATTCGTTTTCACGGTCTATTTTAGCAAATAGGAACCCTGAATGGTGCCCGAAATTTACTTCAGCCTGTAACCCTGCCTATTTTTAGTGCCAACCAATTTTAGAGTTTTCCTGCCCATGCTTCATTCGATATTTGACTGGTGTTAGTTTTCCAGGTGACTATTGCGGTCGTTGACTTCTTATAGGCTCAGGTACTATAACGTGGGCTGGAAAGACTGGTTTCACAACATGGTTAATATTATTGCTCACAGAGGCGCGAGAAGCCTCGCTCCGGAAAATACCCTGGCTGCAGCCCGTAAAGCACATTGGCTTGGTGCCGATTTGTGGGAGAGCGATGTTGCGGTCACGGCGGATGATCAACTGGTGCTGATGCACGACGATGCAATGACACGAACGACAAACGTTCTGGATATCTTTCCCAAACGCGTTCCCGCGGCGTTTTCCACTTACAGTCTGGCTGAAATTCGCTCACTCGACGCGGGCTCATGGTTCGAGCGCGATGATCCGTTTGGGCAAGTCGCTGCCGGTGCGGTCGATCCTCGGGAGTTGGCACGATATGTCGGTGAGAAGGTGCCAACGCTACGCGAGGCCTTCGAGCTCACGCTAGAACTGGACTGGTTTCTCAACCTCGAGCTAAAGGCTCAACCCTCCCCCAAAGATAATTTTGACGTGGTCAGTGCCGTTCTCGACATGGCCGACGAGGCTGGAATTGGGCCGGATCACCTGTTGTTTTCATCGGCCCGGTTTTCATGGCTTAAAACCCTGAAACAGCGCAGGCCAGATTTCGAAGTCCAGGCGATTCTGGGACTTTTTCCTGAAGATCCGATGGATTTCACCGACCCGTTTTTCGATACCTTCAATCCACGTCAATCCCGCCTCTCGGTCGATCAGATCAAAGGGCATGTCGACCTGGGACTCAAGCTGAACCCATTTAGCGTCAACGATGATGAGATGATCGCTTGCCTCATAGAGATTGGCGTAGCGGGCCTCATTACCGATTTTCCACAGAGACTCCTTAGATGATGCATTCACCCGTGACAACAGCGAAGCACCGTTTTTGCATAGTCAATTGCTATCCGAAGGCCAGCCGCAAAAATTTTGACCTGTCCGACGTTGGTCATCCGCATGACCTGTTCATCGATTTCTTACGGCGAGAAGCACCCAATGCGAGCAGCGAAATCGTATACGTGGCTGATCCGGACTTTGCATTGCCACCGGGTAGGGCCATCGACGACTTTGATGGCTTCATCTGGACGGGTTCGGATCTTACCGTTTATCATCAGGATGACCCACGCGTTGCCGGGCAGATCGATTTCGCCCGGGCATTAATGAATACAGGAGCAGCCAGTTTCGGTAGTTGTTGGGGGATTCAGTTGGCGGCACTGGTGGGTGGTGGCGAGGTGGCGATTAATCCTCGAGGCCGCGAATGGGGTATTGCCCGTGGAATCGAGCTCAATGATGCAGCGCTGACGTCGGCGATGCTGACAGGAAAGCCCGCAATATTTGACGCTTTTATCATGCATCTGGATGAAGTCACAAGATTGCCGGAAGGTACCGTATCACTCGGCGGGAATACTCATACACCGATTCAGGCCGCGGTGGTAGAAAAAGGAGACGCTTCTTTCTGGGGCACTCAGTATCATCCTGAATACAACCTGCATGAAATGGGACGTTTGATTGCGGCCAGGGCCGATGCGCTGGTAAGGGAGGGTCATTTCCCGGATGAAAAGGCGGTTGCGACCCATGCCTCAGATATGAAAGCGCTCCATGCAGACCCGAGTTCAGCCGAACTGCGTGAGCGACTCCAGGTGGGCAATGACATCATCGACCCGCAAATCCGCGAAATAGAATTGTGTAACTGGTTAAGATTTATAGACTCGCGAGTGAAGTGAGTGTAGCTATAAACGAGTACTATTCGGCGGATAAGACCGATCGGTGCGGCTTCCTTATCCGTGGCCCTCGATATCAAGCGGGTGTTATCCTGTTATAAAATAGCCCACAGGATGTCCAAATGATTTTATCTGAACTCGCCACCCCGGCACTTCTTTTGGAAAAAGAAAAGTTGATGGTCAATATCGCCCGAATGCAGGCCAGCGCGGATCGTCTGGGTGTTCAGCTGCGCCCGCATTTAAAAACTCTGAAAGCCGCCAGGGCAGCAGAAGTTCTGATGACGTCGGGGGCCAGGGGGATCACAGTTTCAACCCTGAAGGAGGCTAGTTATTTTCTCGAACATGGTTTTAAGGACATCGTCTACGCGGTTGGCATGGTGCCGGCAAAATTACCCGAAGTGGCCAGCATGATGGCACGTGGGGCAGATATTAAAATCATGACAGACAATCTTGAGGTGGCCCGGGTTATCGCAACTGAAGCGAATCAAAGTGGTATCAGCTATAAATTACTGATCGAGGTTGATTGTGGGGATAACCGCGGCGGCCTGCACTCTGAAAGCGAAGAGTTACTGCATATCGCAGAACTAATCGTAAATTCTTCAGCCCATTTTCAGGGGGTTCTTACCCATGCTGGCCATTCCTACGGGGCCAATGATATTTCGGCAATCGAAAAAATTGCAGAACAGGAACGTGAAACCGTAGTTCGCGCCGCAACGCGGGTGCGTACTGCTGGCTATGCGGTAGATACCGTTAGTCTGGGTTCAACACCGACCGGACTCTATGCAACAGATTTGACCGGCATCACCGAATTACGCGCCGGCGTTTATACCGTCTTTGACATGGATCAACAGTCGCGTGGTGTTTGTGAAACCGAAGAAATTGCGCTGAGCGTTTTAAGTTGCGTCATCGGTCATAATAAGGCAGCGGGCAAAATCCTGCTGGATGCAGGCGGCCTGGCCCTCTCGAAAGACAGGAGTGCCGACAAATTTCGTCCTGAAGTGGGTTATGGTCAAATCTGCAACTCGGACGGTACGGTTATTCCCGAACTCTATGTCACTTCGGTTAGCCAGGAACATGGTCATGTACGCGTCAGGGATGTAAACGACTATGCACTTTTTCCGGTCGGTTCACATTTGCGGATTCTGCCAGTTCACGCATGCATGACAGCCGCTGCTTATGATTATTTCAATATTATTGAAAATGGTGTTATTTCCGAAAAATGGGACAGGGTAAACGGCTGGTAGGCGGGTAAATGGTCTCGAATCGGGACAGGCTGTCATCGATGAAAATTCGAAGATGATCTAATGCAAAAGGGCAAACACCGCCGTGTCTGAAACCCTTTTCGCCTGCCGAGAGTAAACTAGTAGATATCGTGCTGGGTGTTATACACGGTAAATTTTCCGGTCGGCGTCACGAGTCGCTTGTCCTTAATGACGTGTTTCAGCTTGCGTGTTTTGTCGTCGACAATGACAATGGCTGACACCTGTTCCTTACCATTCCACACTGAAAACCAGACTTCGTCGCCAGCGAAATTATACTCTGGCTGCACCACGCGCAAGGGGCCCTCTCCGATTTCGGCCCATTCGGCAATAGGGATTCGTGTGTAGCCTTTCCCCAGGTTTTTAATATCGAAAACTGCGACGGATTGAGAGATGCGGGGATCGGGGTTTAGCGGCGTATCCACCCATAGATTAGTAGATTTCGGATGAGTCTTGAGAAACAATGAACCGCCACCCTGGCCGGTCAATGTTCGAACGACCTGCCATGCCCTGTCTCTATCCACATCGGTGCTGATCAGCGAAATGGTAGCATCTCCCAGGTGGCTGGTCGCCCACACCGGGCCGAATTTTGGATCGATAAAATTGGCGCCCCTGCCGGGATGCGGTATCTTACCCACATCGACCAGTTTTACCAGCTTCCTGTCCCTGGAGTCGATCACCGCTATCTGGTTTGACTTGTTCGCAGCCGACATGAAGTATCGACGAGTACGTTCCCATCCACCGTCATGCAGGAATAGCGCCGCATCGATGGTTGTAATTTTAAGGTTATTTAAATCACTGTAGTCAACCAGTTTGACCTTGCCGGTTTCCTTGACGTTAATGATAAATTCCGGATGCTCGTGTGAGGCAACTATAGCCGCGACCCTGGGCTCCGGGTGATATTCCGAGGTACCCACGGTCTGGCCCCGGGTAGAGACTATCTTCTTCGGTTTGAGCGTGTCTCCGTCCATGATCACAAACTGGGGTGGCCAGTAGGCGCCTGCGATAGCAAACTTGTCTTCGTATCCCTTGTACTTTGAAGTCTCTACCGAGCGTGCTTCCAACCCAATTTTGATCTCGGCTACCGTATCCGGTTTTTTCATCCACAAATCGATGAGATTGATTTTTGCATCCCTGCCGATAACGTAGAGATAGCGACCGGAGGCGGACACGCGTGAAATGTGTACGGCATAGCCGGTATCGATGACGGTAATGAACTTCTTGCTGTCGCCATCTATCAGGGCGACCTGGCCAGCGTCTCTCAGCGTTACCGAAACAATGTTGTCGAGGTTATAGTCATTTTCCTGTTTAGCCGGTCTTTTATCCACCGGAATGCGTACCACCCAGGTGCCTAGCATCTCCTTCATACCCCACTCGGGTGGGACAGGTGGCTCGATCTGCAAGTATCGCGCCATCAGATTAACATCCTGGTCATTCAGCAATCCCGATGTTCCCCAGTTGGGCATGCCTGCCGGCGACCCATACTTGATGAATGTTTCCAGGTAGGAAGTTCCCACTTTTTGCGTGATATCAGTGGTCAATGGCTTACCGGTTGCACCCTTTCGGAGTACACCGTGACAGCCGGCGCAGCGCTGAAAATAGATGCCTCTGGCCCGCTCGGACTCTGCCTCCGTAAGCTGAATTTTATCTTCTGGTACGTCCCCGGTAGTGGGTGTGGGTACGCCCGATGCTGCACCCTGGTACATCGCTTCTACCGCCGCCATGATTTTTGCAGCAACCGCCGTAATCTCGTCTCTTTCACTGCCTCTGGCTAAAGGATCTTGTGAACTGACACCCTTGCTGGCGAAATAGGCCGCTACGTTTTCCACGTCAGCATCGCTCATCGATCTGGCCATGGGAGTCATGATTGGATCGGTACGATCCCCGGAGCGGAAAGAATTGAGTTGCTTCATCAGATACTCTTCGCTCTGTCCCGCCAGATTCGGATACTTGGGATTTAAACTGACACCGTCTGGGCCGTGGCAACTGATGCAGGTTGACGCTCTTTGCTTGCCAGCTTCAATGTCAACCGCCCACACCGGTGGGGCGATCAAAAGAATACCTACTAAAATACCGACAGTTCTAGAAAAAGACATGATACTCCCCGCTGACTGGTTTCGGTTTCTACTCTGGAAACGACCAATTTATTCTGCGTAGCTTGCGCCAATTTACAACAAGCTATCTGGTTATCATCGCCCGCAGATCCCAGCAGATTGCACCTTTAGATGAAAGATCGCCTTGATATAGGTCAAGCCCACCAGTGGGAATGGTTCCCTCACGAATTTCAGTAGCGGCTATCGTGGTCTTATCTCCCTGTTGCAACACAAATTAAACGAGCCGTGCTTGCTCAGGTTGCTTCTGGTGTCATCACGATGGCACCGCAGGGGCATTCGGCTGCACACATACCGCAGCCTTTACAGTAGTCATATTTAAACTCGAAACGTTGGCCTGTCCCGAGCTTGGTGATCGCATTGTCCGGGCAGATCCCGTAACAGTTGTCGCACTCGAAACAGTTGCCGCAGGACAGGCAGCGGCGTGCCTCGAAAAGTGCATTGCTGGCGTCCAGACCGGTGTAGACTTCGTCAAACGTGGTGCGGCGGCGCGCAGCGTTCAGCACCGGTTGCACTTTTTGCTCTGCGTCGGTGTAGTACCACGTGTTAAGTGTCTCGAAAACTGCCACGTCAGATTTGGGCGGCGAGGTGTATGTTTTACCAAGCAGGTAAGCATCGATGTTGCGCGCGGCTTTCTTGCCGTGCCCAACCGCCACTGTGACAGTACGTTCGGCGGGGACCATGTCACCACCGGCAAACACGCCGTCGAACGCCGTTGCCATGTCGGCACCCACCTCGACGACACCGTCCTGATTGAGTGCCACGCCGGGAAGGCTGGTGAGAATGCTCTGATCCACGTTCTGGCCGAGCGCTAACACCAGGGTATCCGCCTCGATTGTTTCATACTCACCGGTGGGTTGTGGCCAGCCGTTCTCGTCGAGCGACATTTTTTCAATCTTGAATCCTTGCTCGTCAGACCCCGTGATGGTTCGTAACCAGTTAACCACCACGCCTTCTTCCAGCGCCTCGTCGATTTCGAAGTCGTGCGCAGGCATCTCTGCGCGGCTGCGCCGGTAAACAATCACCGGCTCGGCACCGAGTCGCCTGGCGGTGCGAGCCACGTCGACGGCTGTGTTGCCACCGCCGTATACCACCACGCGGCGACCGAGCTGTAAGGGCGCACCTTCGATTTCAATATCACGCAGAAAACTCACGGCATCAACAATGCGGGCTGCATCGGGGCTTGGAATTTCGACGTGTTTTGCGATATGTGCGCCAATCGCCACAAAACAGGCATCGAATCCCCCCTCGGCGAGTGCCTCTGGAATATTGCCGACACGATGGTTGAGCTGCAACGTCACCCCCATGTCAATAATCCGCTGCACCTCACCGTCTACCACATCTCGTGGCAGCCGGTAACGGGGAATACCAAAGCGCATCATGCCCCCCGGTAACGGACCAGCTTCCTGGATTTCTACGGTATGACCGAGGCGCGCCAGATGATAGGCGGCGGATAACCCGCTGGGTCCTGCGCCAATGACGAGAACCCGCTTGCCACTAGGGGGCTTTATGATCTTTGCAGGCCACTTCTCCTTGAGCGCGAGATCGCCCAGAAACCGTTCCACGGCGGGTATATTCACCGCCTCATCGAGTTGCCCTCGGTTGCAGGCATCCTGACACGGATGATAACACGCGCGTCCCATGATGGCGGGTAACGGATTGTTGGTGATGAGGGATTCCCAGGCATCGCGGTAATTGCCCTCTTCGGCGAGGTAGAGCCAACCCTGGATATCCTCTCCGGCCGCGCAGGCATGGTTACACGGCGGCAACCGGTCTACGTAGACAGGGCGCTCACTGCGCCAGTTACCGGTCTTGTTGAGCAGGCTGCCGCCAACGTCCAGGGTGACGGCAAACGGTAATTTTCCGGGATCGACACTCACGCGGTACCCTCCTTATCTTTTAGCAGATTGAACCGGCGAATATTGCGCTCCGCGATATCCCGCAGCGCCTCGAGCTGATGTGCATTCTCGGGTGCAAATACGTGTGCAAAACGACGTTGTAGTTTCAGGTAGTCCTCGACTGGTTTGCGGTGCCGGATCTTGGTCGACGTTGTGAGCTCACCGTACTCTGCCTCAAACAGCGGGAACATACCGCACTGCGTGGCTAGTCGCGCAACCTTGATGGTATCGGCCGGACGCGACCCCCAACCCAGCGGGCAGGGCACGAACACTTCCAGGTAACGGGCGCCGCGAAAGCCCATCGCTTTGACGACCTTGTATTCGAGATCATGCAGATCGTGCACCGATGCGGTCGCGACATAGGGTATACCATGCGCCATTGCGATCAGCGGCACGCTCTTGCCAGTGTTCAGCGTATTACCAGGATCGGGGCCCGCAACGGTGGTGGTCGCGGTGCGCGCCGCCGCCGGTGTCTGGCTGGAGCGTTGCACGCCGGTGTTCATATATGCCTGGTTGTTGTAGCAGACGTAGAGCACGTCATCGTTGCGATCGAACATGCCAGACAGACAGCCAATACCGATATCGGAAGTGCCGCCGTCGCCGCCTTGCGCGATCACGCGCACGTCCTCACGACCCCTGGCGCGTAATGCGGCTGCTATTCCGGCGCCCACTGCAGGCGCATTACCGAACAGCGAGTGTATCCACGGCAATCGCCAGGCCGACTCCGGGTAGGGTGTGGTGAATACTTCGAGACACCCGGTCGCATTGGCGGCGATGAGTTTGTCATCTGCAGCACGTAACGCCGCGTCCACGACGTAGCGCGCCCCCAACGCTTCTCCACAGCCCTGACAGGCGCGGTGTCCCGAGTCGAGCGAGTTCGCTCGTTGGATGCTTGCCTGCACCGTGCGCTGTGCATCGTCCAATAATCTATTACCGACCGTAAAAGTGCCGGTTTGGTAGAACTTTACCCGTTGTCCTGAATCTGGGACCTGTTTCATCGGGAGCTCTCCCCAGTAGCCTGGGCGCTCGCTATATCGCGCAAGATATTTTCGGCGCTCGGACCGGGACGCTGGATGTCGCGCATTCGCTTGAGTTCACGGTGTACTACGTCAACGTTCAGATCGTGAAAATGTGGTTCTTCCAGTTCGTCGCTTACGCCTTTGTCCAGCATGCGGCGCAGGTTGTCCTGGGTAATTGGTCGTCCACCGAGGCCGCCGATAACCGAATATACTGGAATCGACAGATTGGAAAGCGCCATACGCACATCTGCAGCGAGAATACCACCCATCCCGACCGCGAGACTTTTCTCGAACACGATCACTCGTTCCGCATCTGCCAGCGCGGCGCGCAGCTGTTCATTCGGAAACGGACGATAGCTGCGGATGGATAGCGCGCCAATCGACGTACCGTCCTGTCGCATGTCGCTCAATACCGATTTCATCGTGCCGATAACCGATCCCATGGTTACCAGCACCGTACGCTTATCTTCGGCCTCGAAAGATTTTATCAAGCCGCCAGAATCACGATCAAAAATCGTTTCAAATTCAGCAGCGTGGCGGGGAATCAGGTCAAGCGCTTCCAGTTGCTTGTAATGCGCCAGAAAACGTA
>CAZJEJ010000071.1:0-4333 GCA_964544945.1 uncultured Gammaproteobacteria bacterium
AAAAAAATCCCGGTGATTACACTTCGATAGCCGGCTACATTGCGTACCACGATTGGAATAACCCAATCACAATTCTCAATTCCTCAGGTCAAGAATCTTCCATTGCCTGTCCTCAGCGATACGCCGAAGCTCATCGTCCGGGTTGACGGCGATGGGATTACTAACCTGTTCAAGCAATGGTAAATCGTTGATCGAGTCGCTGTAGAAATAGCGGTCCTCTAGATCGTGCCCATTGTCATCTAGCCATGCATTAAGGGCGGTGACTTTGCCTTCTTTGTACGTCGGGGTTCCCAGGTAACGGCCGGTATATCGGCTATTTACGATTTCTGGCTCGGTCGAGAGGATATGAGGTATATTCAGTAAGCGGGCTATTGGTTCGGTGATGAACAGGTTTGTTGCACTGATGATGATCAGGGTATCGCCCTGGTCTCGATGCTGATTTAGTAACCCCGGGGTTCCTGGCGCTATGATCGGCTTAATCCAGTTATCCACGTAGTCTGAGCGCCATGCGTACAGACGTTCGACAGGGTGCTGGGTGAGCGGTTTAAGCGCAAAATGCAGATACTGGTCGTTATCGAGTTGCCCGCGCCGATAGTCCCGCAGGAATATAGAGTTTGCATGCTGATACTCATCCCTGTCGACAATTTGGTTGGTGACCATATATTCACCCCAAAGAAAATCGCTGTCGCCATCAAGTAGTGTATTGTCGAGGTCAAAAATCGCCAGAGCCATATTCTTATTTCTGTGACTGTTTCTATTTAGTATGTAAAAATGTAGTAACTCATAGTAAATGATTTAAGGGGATGAAGTGTAGTGATTGATGCGGATGGATACAGAGCGAACGTGGGTATTATTCTCTGCAATCAGCAGAATCAGGTGATGTGGGCGCGACGAGTCGGTCAGGATGCCTGGCAGTTTCCACAGGGGGGAGTCGGTACCGGCGAGATGCCTGCTGATGCTATGTACCGGGAACTTCGGGAGGAAACCGGGTTAAGAAAGAAGGATGTTAATATATTAGCCTCGACCAGTAGCTGGTTGCGCTACAAGCTACCCCGGCGCTTCATCAGAAAAAATTCTGCGCCTCGTTGTATTGGACAAAAGCAACTCTGGTATTTGCTGCAGCTAATGTCCAGCGAACGAGAATTTGACCTGTCGGCTTCGCGTAAACCCGAATTTGATCAGTGGAAGTGGGTAGATTACTGGTTTCCTGTTGAAAATGTTATATTTTTCAAGCGAAGAGTATACCAGTGTGCATTGCTACAGCTGGAATCCTGCTTGCCGATACCACCCAAATTAGCGGCTAATGGGCATCCTGATTTAAACGCCACTGGAGCGTAATCCAGGTGATAGAAGGGGGCATTCTGTGCCATCGATGATATACAGGCTACAGCGTATCGTTCAGGAAGTCAGTCGCTCGCCTGATATTCAGCATGCGCTCGATCTAATTGCGCAAAGTTTGATCACAGACCTGGTTGCCGATGCTTGCACGATATTTCTGACCACCGACGATGATCCACCTGTATTGACGCTAAAATCGAGCGTCGGTTTGAATCCGGAGATCATTGGCAAAGTCACACGCAAATTTGGACAGGGCCTGATTGGTCTGGTTGCGTCCAAAGCCGAGGCAATCAATCTGATCAATGGTCCGGGGCATAAAGATTTCCTTCTGGTACCAGAGTCGGGTGAGGCCGAATTTCCGATTTATCTCGGAGTGCCTATCATTTCGCATCGCAAAGTACTCGGCGTTATCATGATACAAAGAGCACAGCAGGCGTTCAATGAGGACGACGAAGCTTTTTTAACCACATTGGCGTCTCAACTTGCCACCTCAATCGAGCATGCCGAAAGTCAGGGTCGATACAGAACAATTGGTAGCGAAAAACCCGAACCTACGACGCATATAGTAAAGGGTGTGGCTGGGTCTCCAGGCATGGCGATCGGCGAAGCGTTAGTGCTCAATCGTGGCATGAAGCTGGAATCGGTACCGGATAAAAGAATTGTAGACCGGCGTCCGGAGATCAAAAGTTTTGATGACGCGGTGCGCAAGGTGCAGGAAGAATTGACTCAACAGGCGGAACGTATGCGCGCTTCTCTGCCGGAAGAGGAGTGTGCATTGTTTCTCGCATATGCGCAAATGTTGAACAGCGGCTCATTAATTGACGATACCTATAAACGTATTGAGCAGGGTAACTGGTCACCCGCGAGCTGGCGTGACACGGTAGAAGAGCACGCGCATGTGTTTGAGCAAATGGAAGACGAGTATCTGGCCGAGAGAGCTAATGATATTCGTGATTTGGGCCTTCGCGTATTACGTAAGCTGATGCTCGAACAGAGTCCGTACATAGACTTCCCGGATCGAACCGTACTGGTTGGTGATGAAATATCGGCGACCGATTTGGCCGATGTGCCTTCAGACTGTTTATGTGCGATTGTCTCGGCGCATGGTAGCAGTTCTTCACATGTCGCAATCCTCGCGCATGCATTGGGAATACCCGCGGTCATGGGGGTGCCCAATCTGCCAGTCAAACAAATGGATGGTTTGAAGGTCGTGGTAGATGGTTATGGTGGATGCGCTTATATCGATCCGAACGAAAACGTACTCGCCGAATATGGCACTTATCTCGAAGAAGAGGAGGCGATTGAACAGGATTTACGCAGTCTTAAAGATGAACCTACCTTTACCCTTGATCATCACCGTATCACGCTCTATGTGAATTCGGGTTTGATGGCCGATCATTTGCCCTCATTAAGAAGTGGCGCCGAGGGGGTGGGCCTTTATCGAACCGAGATTCCGTTTCAGGTTCGTGACCGTTTTCCAACCGAAGAAGAGCAATATCATATATATAGCAATGTATTAAAAACTTTTAAGGGCATGCCGGTGGTGCTAAGGACGCTAGATGTGGGGGGTGATAAACCTTTGAGCTATTTTCCGATCAAGGAAGCGAATCCATTCCTCGGTTGGCGAGGCGTGCGTATCACGCTCGATCATCCAGAAATATTCATTACCCAGGTACGCGCTATGATCCGCGCGAATATCGGCAACGATAATCTGCAAATTTTGCTGCCGATGATTAGCGGTCAGACTGAATTAAGCGATTCGTTGTTTTTAATACATCGCGTAAAAGACGAGATAGAGGAAGAGCTAGGGCACGATATCCAAACTCCGCAGATCGGGGCTATGATCGAGGTACCTTCTGCGGTCTACCTAATCGATGATATTTGTCGTCTGGTCGATTTTATATCGATTGGGACCAACGATCTGACGCAGTATTTACTTGCAGTGGATCGCAACAATGAAAACGTGGCCAGTTTGTTTTCCTCGCTACATCCTGCGGTATTAAAGGCTATGCGTCACATAGTAGAAGGTGGGTGTCGCACCAGTACGCCGGTGAGCGTTTGTGGAGAGTTAGCGGGCGATCCCCTGGGGGTAATGGCGCTCCTGGGAATGGGTATAGATAATCTGTCGATGAGTGTAGGCAGTTTGCTCCGTGCCAAGAAGGTGATCAAGTCATTTAGCCTGCCTGAAATGGAAGCGATGTTTGGTGAAGCAATCCAGATGACCGATCCTAAAGAAGTGCGTGAAATGTATACCAACGCACTGGACGGCAAGGGTTTGGGCGGGTTAATTAGGGCGGGTAAATAGCTGCTCGCCTCGACCAAAGCTCTGTTTCGAGGCTCCTGGCAAGAATTAAATCGAAAAGTTTTACTACCACGAGTATCAGCGTAGCAAACAGGATCAATACTGGAATTGTCATTGGACTATCTGAACCAGACGTGACTTCGGTGGTCAGAGTTACTGGCGAATTGTCTGATAATTCTGTCGCAGTAAAAGTGATAGACGAACAGGGTGTTACCAGGATCAATATGATTTTGACCCGGACCATCGAGTTCTACCGGAGCTTACAGGCGCGGGTTGGATAATTATTGTAGATTGCGACATGTAACAAGTCTCATTTTCAAGATTGGCGATGGCCTGGGAATTTGAACTATGTATAATGCGGCCTTCATTTTAACCGTAAGGGTTTCGTTTTGAAATGGTAAATGTCGGCATCGTCGGCGGCACAGGTTATACGGGGGTCGAACTTCTGCGCCTCCTGTCCGCGCACCCACAGGTCAATATTGAGGTGATTACCTCGCGTTCCAACGCGGGCAAGCCAGTCGCTGAGATATTTCACAATTTACGTAACATGACTGGATTGCGCTTCAGCGAGCCCGCAGTCGAATCCTATCAAAATTGCGACCTGGTATTTTTTGCGACCCCCAATACGACCGCGATGGAACAGGCCGAAGCCCTGCTCTCATCGGGTATCAAGGTGATTGACCTCGCCGCGGA
>CAZJEJ010000071.1:4433-6451 GCA_964544945.1 uncultured Gammaproteobacteria bacterium
GTGCCAATGTTGCCACCGCGTTTTGTGAAGTTACCGAGTCGGTAAAGGCCTATGCAGTGGATGGTCATCGGCACTTGCCCGAAATCAGGCAGATTTTGCAAACCGTAGATAACAATGCGTGCCTGGTATTTACGCCACACCTGATGCCCATGATCCGTGGAATCCACGCGACGGTATACGCCGATGTCAGGGGTTCAAGCAATAAAATACAACAAGTTTTCGAAGACTATTACTCGAAAGAACCCTTTATCGATGTGATGCCCACTGGATCGCACCCCGAAACGCGTAGCGTAAAAGGTGCAAACCACTGTCGGATCGCCGTACATTACCTGTCCGACAGTAATAAATATGTGGTCTTGTCCGTTATTGATAACCTGGTCAAAGGTGCCGCAGGACAGGCGATTCAAAATATGAACTTGATGTCCGGTCTGGACGAAACTATGGGGCTGGATGCGTTGGGGATAATGCCATGAACTGGTCACATCGTGGATTTCAGGTACAACACTACAAACCCTGGAAAATGTGGGTAAAGGTAGGCGTCATTCTGGGATTGTTGGCTGTATTTTTCGGTCTGGGGAGAGAGTACCAGTCTTACGAATTGCATCGTGTGCAGCTCGAACGTGAAACCTTGCTAAGCAAAATCAGCGAACTCGAGACGCGCAATCAAAATCTGGTACAAAAAAATGCCCAATTGGCTGGCAGCAGCCGAATTGAACGCGATGCTTACCTGTTGGCAAACCAGAGTTTGGTAAAACTACAACAGGAGCTCCTGGCGCAGAAGGAAGAGCTCGTATTTTACCAGGGCATAGTTTCTCCTAAGAATGCAGCTTTTGGTATTAATTTACAGGCATTCGAGATGAAGCCGAAGATGAACCGGAACCAGCACAATTTCAAGTTGGTTTTAACCAAACGCGGAGAAAGTAACAGGAAATTGCGTGGTAGCGTGCGAGTAACTATCCGGGGTGAAATCGATGGTAAGATGCGAGAAATAAACTTATCAGACATTAATCTTGATAAACCGGGAAAAGCCATCAAATTTAACTTTAAATATTTTCAGGTATTACAAGGTGATATCGAATTTCCAGAAAAATTTATACCCTATGAAGTGGAAATCAGCATTAGATCCACGACTAAAAAAGTAAAATCTATTACCGAAACAATCTCATGGGTAAGACTATTGCCCGAGGACGTATAACATGTTTGGAAAAAAGAAAGCATTCAGTTCGGCGCGTATTGATACGCTGGTTGGTCAGGGTACGGTTATCAATGGTGACCTGATATTTGCGGGGGGCTTGCATGTCGATGGCAAAATTAATGGTAACGTCGTAGCGGAAGAAGGTAGTTCAGCGATATTGATTCTAAGTGAGCACGGCCGTATTGAAGGTGATGTGAAAGTACCAAATATGGTGCTCAACGGCGAAATTATAGGCGATGTCTACGGTTCAACCCGGGTTGAACTGGCGCCGAAGTCAAGAATAAAAGGCAGTGTATATTACAATTTGATCGAAATGGCGATCGGTGCTGAAGTGAACGGTGGCCTGGTGCATCAACCTGATGACGCGAAGCCACAACGGGTTCTGGAAGACCATTCATCAAAACTGAGAGAAAGTGCTTCACCAGTGGCTGGAAAATGATCGTTTATCGAGGCGTTAGCCACAGGAATATTGACTATCGTGTACTGGAAGACTAAGGTATTTCAAGAGACCAGGGAAAAGCAGTGAATATTACGATCGACACAAATTTTGGAACGAAGCTCAGCCCGGTGGCCGATACCGTACTCGAGTTTTCAGACGCCGCTGCGCGCCAGGTAAGTAAATTGGTTAAGGAGGAAGGCAATCGAAAATTAAAACTGCGGGTATCGGTATTCGGTGGCGGTTGTTCCGGTTTTCAATACTCATTCGCGCTTGACGAAAAATCCAGAGACGGCGATAAAACGATAGATAATCAAGGTGTTAGCCTGGTCATTGACCCAATGAGTTACCAATATCTGGCCGGTTCGGAAGTCGATTATTCCGAGA
>CAZJEJ010000071.1:6551-12009 GCA_964544945.1 uncultured Gammaproteobacteria bacterium
CTTAAAATTTAATGTACCCGTTGAGATAGATACCGTCGTATTCCAGGTCAGAACTAAGATTATTAGCATCGTCCAGCTCGAGCGAAAACTTTTTAATACCACCTTCGAGTCCTAGCCCGCTGCCGGATTCGTATCCTAACATGATGGTGGAATCCTCTACGGTACTGTCACCGATACTGATACTGTTGATATCGGCGCCGATGTAAAAGCCGCTAAATGGTAAAGCGAATCGAGCAGACAGGTAGAGCAGTGGAATGGTTTCATCAATGATAATTCTTGCATTAGTAGTAGGACTTAGAGTTTCGATGAGTTCGACTTCACCGTCAAAAAGCTTCAGATCCAGGCCAAAATCCAGACTGATCCAGTTATCCAGTAACTCGTAGTACAGCACGATATCATCGTGGGTCAGGTCGAATGTCGAAGTGATATTGCCCGAGAAAATTACATCGTCAAAAACGAAGTCGGCGTTTGAGACAGAGCCCGAAGAATCGAGTTCAAAACGCTGATATTTGATATTCGGCAACATGGGTATCGGATGTTCTATAATCAATCTAAACGACGATGATGACGGGTCGTCCAGGCCCAGCTCGGTAACCAGGTTGATAGGGGGGTTGTTGAGACTATTAAAGGAACCGGAGATTGAAGGCTCCCATTGGCTGGCGCCGATGTTCAGACCGATAAAATCCGCTGACGCAGTAGTAGCAAGGGAATTTATCAGGACCGTTAAAATTAAAACATTCCGTGTAAATTTCATTGGGTTGCCCTCGAAAAGGGTTCTAAGGTCGTATTCCATTATAGACTAAAGACAGGCGGTGGGGGAATCGGTTCCAGCCTATTGTTAATTAAGTCGCATAAAACCTGATAGAATTTCTGCATTGCTCAGGGTTTGCCAAAACGGGGTGCCTGGCTAGTATCATGGCCCGGATAAATGCCCCCGAGAACGGTACTGGCTTTTGCCTGGGTGACGGCGGGTAAATTGCCGGCCCGGTGGTTGATGCTTTGCTGTGCAAGCCAGGCAAATGCGAAAGCCTCTACATAATCGGGATCGATGCCCAGGGTTTCGGTGCTATCCACAGGACAGCCGGGCATCGCCTGCCGTAGGCGCTCTATTAAGAAATGGTTATGTATACCGCCACCACAGATATAGCATTCCTGTGGAGGGGTGACTAATAGAGCGAGGCTTCTAGCGATAGACAAAGCGGTTAACTCTACTAATGTGGCCTGCACATCTGGCGGTGAAAATTCCGCCGGTAAATACTGGTTTAACCAGTCAGGATTAAAGTAATCTGTACCTGTCGATTTGGGTGGTAATTGCTCGAAATAGTGTTCTTTACTTAGCATTTCATCCAGTAATTTATCAATAATTGAGCCTGAAGCCGCCCAGCTTCCTCTGTCATCATGTGTTAGCCCCTGGTGCCGATTTATCCAGTAGTCGAGCAGGGTGTTGCCTGGGCCGGTATCAAAACCAACAATGTCCACTTCAGGGTTTGCGGGCAGGCAGGTTATATTGGCGATACCCCCGATATTAATAATGGCTCGATCGCTGCTATTCGAGCGAAACATGAAGTTATGGAAAGCCGGCGCTAGTGGCGCACCCTGCCCGCCAAGTGCAACGTCTTTGCGCCTGAAGTCACCGACCGTAGCGATACCGGTTCTTGCCGCTATTATATTCGGATCTCCAACCTGCAGGGTATAGGGTAGCTCGCCCGAGGGGCAGTGCCGAATGGTTTGCCCATGACTCCCAATAGCATGGATTTGCGAGTGCTCTAGCCCGGTTGTATCAAGCGACCGATTGACAGTTTCTGCGTAGGTAATCCCCAGTTCAACGTCCAGTTTGCACAATGCGTCGATGCTGGCGGAATTATCCAGTGTAATTGCTCGGATACGCTGTCTGAGCGATGCTTTGAAAGGGCTGGTGGCGCAGTGAATCAATTTCGGGGGCTGCGAAGCAAAATCGACAATAGCAATATCGACCCCGTCGAGACTGGTACCAGACATCAATCCGATATAGATTGTACTGGATGAATTGTGCGGCATTAATGGGTGTTTTCGGCCAGTGTAGTATCCATAAGTTCGAGCATGGACAAATAAGCCCGGGTATTTTGCTTAAAGTGCTGTAGGTAAGAAGGGTGTACCGGTTTAGCCTCGGGCAGGCGCACAGTCAGCGGGTTTCGGTGTACGCCATTGACGCGAAATTCGAAATGTAGATGAGGCCCGGTAGCCAGCCCCGAACTTCCGACATATCCGATTATTTGTCCCTGCTTCACGAACTTGCCTCGTTTAAGACCCTGGGCGTACCCATTTAAATGTCCATAAACTGTCGTATAGCGAGCCCCGTGCTGGATGAATATCGCACGCCCATAACTACCCTTGGTGCCGACGAAGCTTATCTTGCCATCGCCAGAAGCCCTTACTGGTGTACCACGCACAGCAGCGTAGTCAACACCTTTGTGAGAGCGCCATTTTGAAAGTACCGGATGCCAACGCTTGTTACTAAAACGTGAGCTAATACGAGCAAACTTCACCGGGCTGCGCAAAAAAGCCTTGCGCATGCTTTTCCCATTCTCGTTGAAGTAATCTGCATCTCCCTTCGGGTCAGTATAATAAACCGCTTTGTAAATCTTTCCATTGTTGATAAATTCTGCGGCGAGAATTCGTCCATCCCGTATTTTAATACCGCCCTTGTATAATTCGTTGTATACCACACTGAATCGATCTCCACGCCTGATGTCGAGTGAAAAATCGATATCCCAGCCAAAGATATTGGCCAGTTCCATCACAATTGTTTCGGATATATTGCCCTTGGCGGCAGCTTCAAACAATGAAGTTTCGATCACGCCCTCCCTGAATACCGGGTAGGCATCGAGCTGAAAGTTCAATATCTGGCTACTGAAAGACTGGTCTTCGTTGCGTATTACCGACAGGGTTTTGGTGATGTCCGGTACATACTTCATGCGACGCAGCCGACCCTGGTTATCAGTCAGTAGCTGGATTTTCTGACCGGGTTTAATGTAGCGAAGAGTTTTAGTCTGCTCGTTCAACCCAGCTATTTGGTGCGTGGTAGTGGCCGAGATGCCAGCAGATGAAAATATCGATGCCAGCGTATCGCCTGATTTAATAGTGACTATTTTCCAGGCACTATCGTCGACAGCCTGAAGCACCTGTGCATCTTCACTATCGGAAAAAATGGAATCGATAAGCTCTGGTAGTTCGAGCGAGTAGTGTAATCGGGATGACTTGCGGGTAGAATCCGCTCCTTTGGCCGCAGGCTGCCAACTGGACACGCTGAAGCCGAGTAATATGAGTGCAGTGGAAACCAGGAGCAGCTTGATTAATAATTTCATCCGTAATCCAGAAGATGTCGGATCAATGCATTGGTGTCTGGCTAAAGCAGCGCGATTTGATTTGAAATCTAAATCTTGAAAACTCATTAATAAAACGACGTAAGTTATTGGTTAAACTAAATATTATCACTCCAGATAGAGGTATAACATGAATGCTGTAGAAGATGCAATGCAGCAAATTAAACGAGGTGTCGATGAAATACTGCTTGAGTCGGAATTGCAAGAGAAATTAAAGCGAAAAAAACCTCTCAATATCAAGGCAGGATTCGACCCCACTGCGCCCGACTTACATCTGGGGCATACTGTGCTAATTAACAAAATGCGGCAATTTCAGGAACTAGGGCACCATGTCATGTTCCTGATTGGTGACTTTACTGGTTTGATCGGAGATCCGAGTGGTAAATCTGTAGCGCGCCCACGTTTATCGCCGCAGGAAATTGAGGAAAATGCGAAAACTTATAAGGGACAGGTTTTCAAGATCCTCGATCCTCACTTAACAGAAGTCTGCTTCAATTCCACCTGGCATGGAAAGCGGGATTCTGCCGATATGATCAGGTTGGCTTCAAAGCATACGGTAGCTCGCATGTTAGAGCGTGATGACTTTTCCAAACGCTTTAAAAACAATCAACCGATTTCGATTCATGAGTTTCTCTATCCCCTGGTCCAGGGCTGGGATTCGGTGGCGATGAAAGCCGATGTCGAACTGGGCGGTACCGACCAGAAGTTTAATCTGCTGGTGGGCAGGGAATTGCAGAAATCGGAAGGCATGGAGCCGCAGGTTATTCTGACCATGCCAATACTGGAGGGTCTGGATGGAGTTCAGAAAATGTCCAAATCGTTAAACAACTATATAGGCATCGAAGATTTACCCGAAGACATGTTTGGTAAATTAATGTCGATTAGCGATGAATTGATGTGGCGGTATTTTGAATTGCTGAGTTTTCGCCCTATGACCGAAGCCGGGGTCTTTAAAAAAGAAATACAGGCGGGTAAGAATCCGCGAGATGTAAAATTCCTGCTGGCCGAGGAAATAGTCACCCGGTTCCACGATGCGGCGGCGGCAGAAAAAGCGAAACAGGACTTTATCGCTCGATTTGCCAGGGGTGTCATTCCCAATGAAATGCCCGAGTCTAGCTTGTCTTTCGACGGTGATAGCATCGGTATTGGTGCGATGCTTAAACAGGTCGGGCTCACCAGTAGCACCTCGGAAAGTTTCCGCATGATTAAACAGGGGGCGGTCAAAATAGATGGTGTCAGGGTAGAAGACAGAAACCTTCAGCTCAAAAAAGGGCAAAAATTGGTCGCGCAGGTAGGCAAGCGAAAATTTGCCCGCGTTGTCCTGCATTAACCTGTTCCTGTGCATACCGTAAAGGAAGCAGTAATTACGTGCGTAAATGGCTGTTAACGGGGTTCCCAGACGAAGATCGGTTAGGGTCGAATCTACGAGCCAGAATTTATTTAAATAAATGCTAAAATAGGCGTTGACGAGGGCAAAAAAGGGCTTATAATGCGCGCCTCGTTTGCAGAAACGACCCCCATTGCGGGCGACTGGAAACTGCAACGAAGCGGCCCAATGAGGGTTGCAGGCACCGGGCGTTCCCCGGTGAAAAGATCTTTTAAAATTGATTAGGTAATTTGTGTGGGCACTCATGTCAAAGATGATTTCGTATCATTACGATTTGAGTGACCAAAACTTTAACTTACGTTAAATAAGTCGAGGTTACTCTCTTCAAAAAAGTTACACGGAGCTATCCGTAAATAGTATTAAACTGAAGAGTTTGATCCTGGCTCAGATTGAACGCTGGCGGTATGCTTAACACATGCAAGTCGAACGGTAACAGCAGAGCTTGCTCTGGCTGACGAGTGGCGGACGGGTGCGTAACGCGTGGGAATTTACCTTGTAGTGGGGGATAGCCCGGAGAAATCCGGATTAATACCGCATAATCTCTACGGAGGAAAAGGGGCCTCTTCTTGAAAGCTCCTGCTATTAGATGAGCCCGCGTTGGATTAGCTTGTTGGTAGGGTAATGGCCTACCAAGGCGACGATCCATAGCTGGTTTGAGAGGATGATCAGCCACACTGGGACTGAGACACGGCCCAGACTCCTACGGGAG
>CAZJEJ010000072.1:0-11606 GCA_964544945.1 uncultured Gammaproteobacteria bacterium
CTCACCTGGTCGAATGAATTCGACCCGATTAAGGGAAGAGCCTGTAGGGCCGAATTCATTCGGCCATTAACAATCAAGGCTAGAGCCGAGTGGGCGTGAAGCGCCTGGTCGAATGAATTTGACCCTACACGATTAAGGGAAGAGCTTGTAGGGCCGAATTCATTCGGCCATTAACAATCAAGGCTAGAGCCAGAAACTGAAGTATTTCGCTTTGCTATCGCAAATGGCTGGTGAAGCGCCGGCATTATTGGCAAAATAGGGGCCGATGGTTCAACAAGCGACACAACCGCGAACGCACAGGGTCAGCGCCAGTGACCGCTTGGGCTTTACATTGTTTCTCGCGCTAACGATCCATGCAATCGTGGTGCTCGGTGTCGGATTCACTCAATCCACCGACTACAGCTCCAATGCTTTGCCCAGCCTCGAAATTATTTTTGCAAATGCTCGTAGCCCTGAAGAGGTTGATAATCCTGATTTTCTCGCCCAGGCCAATCAATCGGGCGGTGGTAAAGCCGATGAAAAAGCACGGCCTGGGGCTCCGTTTTCTTCCAATACCCCTATTAATCAGTACGGTCTTTCCAACCAGGCCCGGAAGGAGTTACAAAGAAACCAGCTGACGATCAATCAGATTTACTTCATTTCTCAATTAGATTCGCCAGCAAAAACCGATCAACAAATCCAGAACCAAAAACGAGGCGCCGAATCTGAGCAACGTAGTGAGATAGAGCAAAGACAGAGTAAAATAGCCCGGTTGCAGGCGGAAATAAGGCAAATGGCGATTGATTATGCAAAAAGACCAAAATCGATTACGCTAACCGCAAGCACCAAAAAGGCCGTGGAAGCCAGTTATCTGGCCTCCTGGGTGCAAAAAATTGAACTAACAGGGAATTTGAACTATCCACAGGAAGCGAGGATCAAAAAATTAGACGGTCGACTGCGTATGAATGTGCGACTTAACGCAGCCGGAGAAATTATCAGCGCCAGGGTGACGCGCTCTTCCGGCAACAATGTGCTCGACCAGGCTGCGAAACGCATTCTCAGGCTAGCTGAACCCTTCGCACCTTTTCCTGAGGAATTGAAAGAGAATACCGATCAAATTGTCATCATCAGAACCTGGGAATTTAAAAGCAACCAACTGATTACCAATGGTGAAATAAGTTAATGTTGAAGGAGCACTCGATGAAAGACGAAAAAAGCAGCCTGGTGCACAAGTGCCTGATAGCAACACCCGCTATTAAAGATCCGCTATTCGCTTCGAGCCTGGTATACATGTGCGAGCACAATGAGAAAGGCAGCATGGGACTAGTCGTTAATCACCAGACTTCACAAATTCTGCAGGATATTTTTAACCAGCTGGATATCGAATGCCACGACGATTCGATCAATCACCAACCGGTTTTTATTGGTGGTCCGGTACAACTGGAACAGGGCTTCGTGTTGCATACTACTGCGGGGAGCTGGCAAAAAAGTATCGAAGTATCCTCGGGCATACACTTAACCAGTTCAATAGACATACTGCAGGCGATAGCGGGAAATACGGGCCCGAAAGAATACCTGGTGATACTGGGTTTTTCCGGATGGGCTTCCGGTCAGCTGGAATCGGAGTTGCATCAAAATTCCTGGCTCACGTCGGCTTCGAGTGCGGAGCTCCTGTTCCACCAAAATTCCGAGGATAAATGGCAGATGGCTTTCGATACCCTGGGCTTCGATATCAGCAAACTGTCACCCGTGAGCGGGAATGCCTGATACCAGCCTGCCCATTGCACGAAGGCGGCACCCTCCTTAATGAAATACCTGTATCTCACTGGCTTATTCCATAATATTATGTTTGAAGGTAGCAGTGAGTACCTGAATTTCGTTCGCTCCATGCATTATGCGGGCTAACATTCAAACGGTTATCGGCTTCGACTTTGGTACTGGCTGGACTGGCGTTGCGGTCGGTCAAACCCTGACTGTTCATGCACGTCCGCTGGCAGCTATAAAATCGATCAGACAAAAGCCGGACTGGTCCAGGATCACGCGAGTACTACAGGAATGGAAACCACAAAAACTCATCGTTGGCCTGCCCCACTCCGATTACGATGATATTCAGGTCATAGGCGACAAGGCCACTCGCTTTAGCCGCCAATTGCAAGGCAGGTATCAAATAGAAACCGAGCTAATAGACGAGGGATTGACCACACGTGAAGCTTTCAATCTCGTAGTCGAAAGTGGCCAACGCAAAAGCAAACCAGAAATCGACAGCCTCGCAGCGGTTTTAATCACCGAATCATGGCTGCGCGAATATCAACGGCAATTGTCAACTCTGCCATCAGCCGAGTCCCCGCCAGGGGGAAAACCGCCACAGTAGTGAGAAGAGAGACCAAAACTACTGTGGTTGAATAAATTTTGTGATATAAAGCGTCACCACAAGAATACCGGGAAGATTTGTGTCTCTACCATCGGTCGAAATCTTAATCAAAAAGCTGACTCAGGCACTTAATCCCTATTTTGCGTCCACTCAAAGCCCCGAAGAACAACCGATAATTGTCGGCATCGAAACCGGCGGCTACTGGATCGCCGACGCGATTCACCAGAGCATTGCGCCAGATACTGAGCTGGGTCGCCTTAATATTTCATTCTACCGCGACGATTTCACCCAGTCAGGATTGCATCCGACTGTCAAACCATCGAGTCTGCCACTCAATATCGATGGTAAAACCGTGATTCTGGTCGATGATGTGCTGTATTCCGGTCGCACTATTCGTGCCGCAATGAACGAGATATTCGATTACGGGCGTCCACTTCGGATAATACTCGCGATACTGATAGACAGGGGTGAGCGAGAAATCCCTATTCAGGCAGATATCATTGGTGAAACCGTTCATCTGCAGGCAGGTAGCCATATCAAGCTGGAGGGACCCGAACCACTTCAACTAACCATCAAATCGCTAGCGGATCGTGTCGACTAACAACCTACAACTCGATGCCAACGGTAAACTGCTGCACTTCCTCAGCATCGAGGGTCTCAATCAACAAATACTCATCGACATACTCGATACTGCCGAATCTTTTACCTCGGTGACCGACCGTACCATCAAGAAAGTACCCATACTGCGCGGCAAGACGGTAGCCAATTTGTTTTTCGAAGCCAGCACTCGCACGCGCTCCACCTTCGAGCTCGCGGCGCAGCGGTTGTCGGCCGATATATTAAGCCTGGATGTGAAAACGTCGGCCACGGTTAAAGGCGAGTCTTTGCTCGACACTATCCATAACCTGCAGGCCATGCAAATTGACATGTTTGTTATTCGCCACCCGGACAGTGGAAGCGCTCACTTCTTCGCGCAACATGTACACCCCGGTGTCAGCGTTTTGAACGCCGGCGATGGACAGCACGAGCATCCTACGCAGGCAATGCTCGATATGTATACCATTCGACACTACAAAAAGGACTTTTCGCAACTACGGGTGGCCATCGTTGGCGATATCATGCATTCACGGGTCGCACGGTCACAGATTCATGCACTCAACCTGCTTAATACCGCTGAGGTTCGCGTGATAGCACCTAGCACTCTGTTACCGGTCGACACCGAATCACTCGGTGTACATCTGTACGATAATCTGGAACAGGGCCTACAGGGGGTCGACGTGGTGATCATGCTGCGCCTGCAAAAGGAGCGCATGCGTGGTGCGCTGTTACCCAGCGAGAAAGAATATTTCAAACTGTATGGACTGACCCAGGAAAGGCTGAGTCGAGCTAGCCCCGACGCAATCGTCATGCACCCGGGGCCTGCCAATCGTGGTGTAGAAATCGAGTCTAGCGTGATGGATGGCAAGCAGTCGGTCATATTGCAACAGGTGAGTTTTGGTATTTCGGTACGCATGGCTGTGATGTCAATGATCGTAGGTCAATCCGGCTTACAGGCAAAGGCATGAATATCCATATAAAGAACGGGGTGCTAATCGATCCGGTCGAGTCAACCGAGTACCAGACCGACATCTTTATCGAAGGCAATCTGGTGGTTGCAATAGGCAAAGCGCCTAAAAAATTCAAAGCCGATCAATCCATCGACGCCACCGGTCACTGGATAATGCCTGGCCTGGTCGATTGCCAGGCGCGGCTGCGCGAACCCGGATTCACCCACAAGGGTAATATCGAATCCGAAACCCGCGCAGCGGTCGTCAACGGCATTACCAGCGTCTGTATACCACCAGACACTAATCCGGTGATCGACAATTCGGCGGTGGTCGAATTAATACATCACAGCAATGCGAAGGCGGGTAACCAATGCCATATCTATACCATCGGCGCTTTGTCGCGGGGACTGGAAGGCGAGCAACTGAGCAATATGGCGAGCCTAAAGGAAAGTGGCTGCATCGCTTTCAGCAATGCCAATCGCCCATTAGTCAATAATCTGGTTCAACGACGAGCCATGGAGTACGCGGCCGGGCAAGATATGCTGGTGATTATTCAACCCAGGGATGCTGATCTATACGGCAATGGATGCGCGCACGAAAGTGCGATTTCAACACGCCTGGGATTACCCGCGATACCGGTAGCGGCAGAAACCACCGCACTCGCCAGAGATATCGAACTGGTCGCTCAGACTGGCGCCAGAACCCATTTTGGGCAATTATCCTGTGCCCGCTCAATCGACATGATCCGCCAGGCAAAAGCCGATGGCTTACCCGTTAGCGCTGATTGTGCGATGCACCAGCTATTTCTCACCGACCACGATATCGGGGATTTTGACACCAACAAGCTGACCAGGCCGCCATTACGTAGCCAGTACGACCGGCAGGCGCTGCGAGAAGGTATTGTCGATGGGACCATCGACTGCCTGTGCTCAGACCATCAGCCACACGAAGTGGACGCCAAATTACGCCCGTTTCCTTCGGCCGAAGCGGGAATCAGCACATTGGATACCCTGTTGCCGCTGGCGCTTCGACTGGTAGAAGACAAATTGCTGCCACTACCGCAACTGATGGCCAAACTCAGTATCAATCCCGCTCGCATACTGGGAATACCAGCGGGTCGAATTGCCAGCGGTGAACTGGCTGATATTACTATCGTCGATCCTGCCGCACACTGGATTTGCAGTGCCCACGAATTGGTATCAGAGGGGAAGAATACCGCTTTCGAAGGCTGGGATTTTAACGGGCGGGTGGTGCGTACCATCGTTGCAGGGCAAATCGTTTATTGACACGCAACTACCCAGATCGCCTCTGAAATGCGTCAAATCAGGGCAAAACATGTGGCTTTACAAATTGCATAAATAACTGTTTTCGAAGGCAGAGCTGACGAAATTCGGGGCTTTAATGAATAGAGAAAACTAAACTTCTTCCGACGGCAGCGTCAATTCTTCGAGCCCCCCCTGCCGGTTCAAATTGTGCCGGGTATCCAGTTTTTTCTGTTCACCACCAAAATTTATCTTCCACTCCAGGTTGGTACTGGAATCAGCATAGGCCAGCGCATTTTTGATGGTAATTTTGTCGGCTTTGTACAAATCATACAGCGACTGATCAAAAGTCTGCATGCCGGTAGTGTCACCTTTTTCCATGATAGATTTAATTTCGTTAAAGTTGCCCTCACGCAACAATTCCGAGATATAGGGTGTATTCACCATCACTTCGACTGCACAGGCGAGTTTGCCACTCATGCCGGGTATCAACCGCTGCGATATGACTGCCCGCAAATTCAAAGACAAATCCATCAAAAGCTGTTTACGCATATCGCTCGAAAACATATTCATCATGCGGTCCATAGCCTGATTGGAATTAACCGCATGCAGCGTGGTCAGACACAGGTGGCCAGTATCGGCAAAATTAATCGCCGCCTTCATGGTTTCGGCATCACGAGCCTCACCAATCATGATTACTTCCGGCGCTTCGCGTAACGCTTCTCGCAGCGCGTTTTCGTAACTGAGCGTATCGATCCCGACCTCACGTTGCGAAACAACCGATTTGTCATGACGGAATACAAATTCGATCGGATCCTCGATAGTTAATATATGCCCGCCCTCTACCTTGTTGCGATGATCAATCATCGAAGCCAGTGTAGTCGACTTACCAGAACCTGTAGTACCTACTACCAGAACCAGCCCATTCTGATTCATCACGATTTCCTTTAATACCCCAGGCAAATCAAGCTCATCAATCGTCGGAATATTCCATTTAATGTAACGGATTACCATCGACACTTCCGAGCGTTGAATGAATATATTGACCCGAAATCGCCCGACTCCTTCGAGCGTAAAACCCAGATTTAACTCGCGGTTGATTTCGAAGTCGCGTACTTGCTCGTCATTCAAAAGACTATAAGCCAGTTTTAGCACCTGGCCAGCCTTGAAATTGTTTTTCGCGATGGGAGTCGTTTTACCCTGCAATTTCATATTCACTGGGGCACCGGTGACAAAAAACAGGTCAGAAGCCTGTTTTTCGGCCATTATTTTCAGGTAGGGTTCCAACAACCCGGTACTGGGTTCTCTGCTCATATCAACTTGCCGCCATCACTATTGTCGGATTCCTCCAGTTCAAAGTCGCGGTGATCCTCCACCAGTCCAGTCTTGCGCGCCGTGTCACTCTCGAGTTTGATACGCAAGCGGATATCATTCACCGAATCGGCGTTGCGAAGGGCATCTTCGAAAGTGATTTTGCGTTCCTCATAAAGATCGAACAAAGCCTGGTCGAATGTCTGCATACCAGCTTCGTTGGATTTGGCAATCAGTTCCTTCATCTCGTGCACTTCACCCTTGAATATCATATCGGCCATCAGCGGCGTATTGAGCATGACTTCAATCGCCGGGATGCGCCCGACACCATCGATTTTGGGTATCAACCGCTGCGATACCAACCCCTTAAGGTTCAAGGACAAATCCATCAATAACTGCGACCGCCGCTCATCTGGAAAAAAGTTAATAATCCGATCCAGCGCCTGGTTGGTACTATTCGCGTGCAGCGTGGACAAACACAGGTGTCCAGTCTCGGCAAATGCGATAGCGTGCTCCATGGTTTCACGATCGCGAATCTCGCCAATCAATATCACGTCGGGTGCCTGGCGCAGCGTGTTTTTCAGGGCGATTCCGTAGCTCTCGGTGTCAACCCCAACTTCGCGCTGTGTCACCAGGCAGTTACCGTGATCGTGTACGAATTCAACCGGATCCTCAATCGTAATAATATGACCATGGCTGTGCTGGTTACGATAGTCGACCATCGAAGCGAGCGAGGTCGATTTACCCGAGCCGGTACCACCGACAAAAATCACCAGCCCTCGTTTGGTCATCGCGATATCCTCCAAAATATCGGGCAGGTTCAGCTCCGCAAAACTCGGGATTTCAGAATTGATGATACGCAGCACCATGCCTGTACTACCACGTTGTACAAAAGCATTCACACGAAACCGTGCAACGCCTGGTAACGCGATAGAAAAATTACATTCCTGGGATTCTTCAAACTCAGAGACCTGCTTATCGCTCATGATCGAACGCGTAAGCATTTGAGTGTGACTCGGAGAAAGGTTCTGTTTCGAAACCGTGGCTACCCTACCATCGATTTTCATCGCTGGCGGCGAACCCGAAGTAATAAACAAATCAGAGCCATCCTTGCTCACCATCATGCGCAATAAGTCATGCATGAAATTAATAGCCTTGCTACGATCCATAACCTGTCCTCTGTATCAATACCGACGCCGTTACAGCGTCTCGGGATTAGCAGCCTTTCGCTTCGCCTGGTCTCTCGACACTACCCCCTGGGCGAGCAGGGTTTTCAAATTTTGATCGAGTGTTTGCATGCCAACATTCTGGCCAGTCTGAATAGCCGAGTACATTTGCGCTACCTTGTCTTCGCGTATCAAATTTCGAATTGCCGGGGTGCCAATCATGATTTCATGCGCGGCAACTCGCCCCCCGCCTATCTTCTTCATCAGGGTTTGTGAAATGACTGCCTTCAATGATTCTGATAACATCGACCTGACCATCGATTTTTCGGCTGCCGGAAATACATCGACGATACGATCGATAGTTTTTGCGGCTGAACTGGTATGCAGGGTACCGAATACCAGGTGACCCGTTTCGGCAGCAGATAAAGCCAGGCGTATAGTTTCCAGATCGCGCATCTCGCCGACCAGTATCGTATCTGGATCTTCACGCAATGCCGAACGCAGAGCCTCGTTAAAACCGAGGGTATCGCGATGCACTTCGCGTTGATTCACCAGGCATTTCTTACTCTCATGCACGAACTCTATCGGATCCTCTACCGTGAGTATATGCCCATATTCGCTGTCATTCTTATAATCGACCATGGCTGCGAGGGTGGTAGATTTACCCGATCCGGTCGGCCCGGTGACGAGTACGATACCGCGTGGATACTCGGAAATTTCCTCGAATATCTTAGGTGCGCCCAGGTCCTCCAGACTCAGGATTTTCGATGGTATGGTTCGAAAAACACCGCCAGCGCCTCTATTATGATTGAACGCATTGACGCGAAACCGGGCTAGCCCCGGAATTTCAAACGAAAAGTCAGTTTCCCAATACTCTTCAAAATCCTTGCGCTGCCTGTCACTCATGATGTCATAAATCATATCGTGCACCTGCTTGTGATCCATTTCGGGCACGTTGATTCTGCGAATATCTCCATCGACGCGGATCATTGGCGGCAGGCCAGCAGAAAGGTGCAAATCTGAAGCGCCTTGTTTAACACCAAAAGCTAACAATTGGGCTATATCCATGAACAATCCTTAAGTTTTGTTAAAACGTTTTGTTATTTACCACACCCGCCCACTAAACGACATATAATCCGCCTATATGCCGCTCAAGCGTGATTCAAATCAACGGCCTGATGTCGGCGATAGTAGATAGTACAATAGCCAGACTATAGCAAACCCTATGCAGAACATCGAAAAAAATCTTTCTCAGGTACACGGGCAAATAGAACGGGTGGCCCACCGCTATCGGCGCAACCCTGATGATGTTTCCTTACTCGCGGTGAGCAAGAAAAAACCCTCGCAGGATATTCGAGCTGCGTACGCTGCCGGCCAGAGAGATTTCGGCGAAAACTATCTTCAGGAAGCCCAACAAAAAATCCTCGCTCTTTCAGATCTGGATCTTAGCTGGCACTTTATCGGTGCAATTCAATCGAACAAGACCAGGATACTCGCCGAACTTTTTGACTGGGTTCATTGCATAGACCGTCTTAAGATCGCGCAGCGCCTGAACGACCAACGCCCAGACTCGATGCCTCCAATAAATGTCTGCATCCAGGTCAACGTGGACCTGGAATCAAGCAAATCGGGCATCGCCCTGGAACAGGTAACATCCCTTGCCGAAAAAATTAATGCATTACCCAGGATCCGGCTTCGAGGTCTGATGGCGATTCCGGCACCACATGAAGACATCCAGGCTCAACGAGAACCCTACGCCAGGTTACGTCACAAACAACACACACTAAATCGAAACGGCTTCGACTGCGATACGCTTTCGATGGGTATGAGCCACGATATTGAAGCGGCGATTGCAGAAGGCTCAACTCTGGTTAGAATAGGTACGGCAATATTCGGGGAACGACTTTGAATCAACAACGTTTGTGTTTTATCGGTGGCGGCAATATGGCTACCAGTTTGATCGGCGGTATAGCCGGCAACGAATACGATGCGTCAAGTATCATGGTCTACGATATCGACTCGGGCCAACTCGAAAGGCTCGCCAACGATTTTGGTATTTCCACTTCAGCCGATAGTCGGGCTGCGGTGAGCCAGGCGAATGTCGTGATCCTCGCGGTAAAACCGCAGACAATGCAGGCCGCTTGCGAACCGCTGGCCGATATCGATAACGCCAGCGACTGCCTCTACATCAGCATTGCAGCCGGAATTCGTGAGCAGGATATCAATCGCTGGCTGGGGGGAAATCGAGCAGTAATTCGTTGTATGCCCAACACACCCGCCCTGATACAGCTTGGCGCCACCGGAATGTATGCGAATCCGCTCGTCAGCAAGGCACAAAAGCAACTGGCACAGGCCCTATTGGCCGCGGTTGGCATTGTCGTCTGGGTAGATCATGAAAGCGAACTCGATGCAGTGACCGCAATTTCCGGCAGCGGCCCCGCGTATTTTTTTTATTTTATCGAACTATTGCAGCAAGCGGGCAAGAAACTCGGTCTAAAAGAGGATACGGCGAGACTACTGGCACAGCAGACTGCCCTGGGTGCGGCGTCGATGGCACAAAATAAAAACCCGGTCGAGCTGCGCGCGCAGGTGACATCAATAAAAGGTACAACCGAACAGGCCATACTATCGTTCCAGCAAAACAACCTCGCTTCACTGATCGACCAGGCCACAAAAGCCGCGCACGATCGCTCGGTGGAATTGGCGCAGGAATTTAGCAATCATTCGTAAACAGAGACTAGTCTGAAATGGGTTCAAACTACTTAATATCACCCCTCACGTTGATCATCAATGCCTTGTTTGATTTGTATATCCTACTGATATTGCTGAGGTTCATACTACAGATACTACGGGCTGACTTTTACAATCCCGTTTCTCAATTCATCGTCAAGGTGACTTCGCCACCGCTTAAAATACTACGCCGTTTTATCCCCAGCATATCGGGTCAGGATATCTCGTCAATCGTTCTGTGCCTCGGCCTGATATATTTTAAATATATACTTTTGCGGATGCTCGATATTCCAGCCGTATCGATTGGCAGCGCGATCGCTCCCATCGGCAGCGCGAGTTATGTTGGCCTTTTCATTTACTCCATCGCGGACCTGGTATCGTTGACACTCACTATATTTTTAATGGCTATTATCATCCAGGTGATATTGAGCTGGATCAGCCCAGGGCAATACAACCCGATTATCGGCCTGGTTAGTACGCTGGCCTCTCCTGTACTGCGACCGGTACGAAAAATCATGCCCGCTATCGGTGGGCTCGATCTGTCTCCGATTTTTGGAACCTTAATAATTATGGTGGCAAAGCTACTAATCGTCCCTCCCATCATTTACCTGGGAAACCTCTAGAGAATCATTTCCTCGGCCCTGTGCCGGGCACGGATAAATTCTGAATGCGGTACATACAACAGTTCCGCGATCTGTCGAATTAAATGTTCTTCGTAATGATCCTTAACCCCGTCGGCATACACTACCTGCCACATCATTTCTATCACGCGAATTTTCATCGCCTCGTCAAATTGCTCATTGAGTAAGCGAGTAACATGCTGTAGCGATACCAGGTCATCTGCTTTTTTGCGCGCCTGTTGCATCAATTCATCCAGTTCGTCGTCGCTCAGGGAAAAATTCTCTGTCAACAACCGACGCATGTGTTCGATTTCAGATTCCTGTACCTGAAAATCGGCACGACAAACTTCAATCAATAACGTGGCAGTGGACAGGCGCAGCGCATGTTCTCGATCGATCTCCGGTGCTTGTGGAGATTCAGGCTGAAATAATTTTTTGAGTACCGATATCACCGATAATTCCTCAGTTTAGGCTTCATAGTTTTAAACGATTATAACGGAAACTTTAATTGTAGTTTTTGTTATATTATGCAAACTCGACAAAATAAATTAACTTCGTTATGACTTTAACTGAATTACGCTATATCGTAGCCGTGTCGCAAAAACTTCATTTTGGTAAAG
>CAZJEJ010000073.1:0-11327 GCA_964544945.1 uncultured Gammaproteobacteria bacterium
CCAGTAACCGTATAAGTACGCCGTGGCGAAAAAATGGCGCCGCCGACATCGTAGCGATCGCCCTGCAACACCATGCCGGCCGGATTGGTGGCTGCGGTCAGGGTATCGGTGGAATAGGCCACGCCCGCGCCTGCCATCGCCTTATCCCTGACACTAAAGCCGTGCGCGAAATAACCGTTGGTTGCCTGGGCCTGCCCGATGGCAAGTGCACTAACTGCCGCTAGTAGCAGCACTATTTTGATTCTACTTTTTGAATTCATACTTAACCCCCCCTCTGAAGAATACTTGTTTTAATTGCCCGTCACTTCCTCCTCTGGAAATTTCAGGAAGTCACACTCGGTTAAATAAACAGGTTGATATCCGATTCGCCGGCAAATTCGAAGAATGTCGCTGCGCCCGCGTAGTCGATGCCATCGATTAAATCGCTATTTTTCATATCGAATAGATCGACCGTCATTTGGCACGCGATCAATTTCACTTCGGCTTCGACACACAATTCGCGTAGCTCTGCAACGCTGGCGATCCCCTTTTTCTTCATCTTCGCTTTCATCATGGCAGTCATTATTGCCTGCATTCCGGGAATTGCGGTGCCGATAATCGGAAACCACTTGTCCATCCCCATTGGCATCGGCATACCAGGGTTACCGAGCGGTGACACCGATAGATTGGCATTCTTTTTCAGCAACTGCAGACCGTAGAAGGTAAAGAAAATCTGGGTTTCATAGCCCAGTGCAGCGGCGGTCGAAGCGAGAATGAATGGTGGGTACGCCCAGTCGAGAGTTCCCTTAGTAGCGATAATCGCCAGTTTCTTATCTGACATACTGTCTCCAAAATCTGGATAAGCCGACCCCATTCAGCGATCAGGCTACCTTAATGTAAAAGTGGTACATTCCGTCTGCATCTTTGCTATCGAGCAAGATATGGCCGGTTTGCTTGCAAAATGCGTCGAAATCCTTGACCGAGCCCGAATCTGTCGAAGTAACGTAAAGCACCTCTCCAGAGGACAGGCTATTCAATTGTTTTTTTGCTTTTAAGATAGGCAATGGGCAATTGAGCCCGGTAGCATCCAGTTTTTGATCAAAATCAGTCATTGGTAAATATCCTCACATTTGGAACTTGCGTAGCTTTGCACTGGTGCCAGCAATTGACTCGCACTAGATTCGGCATGGATATCTGATCGAAACCAATAGCCTTCTGAAACCATATAACAGCCACGGACAAAACATAACTCCCCAATAGGGGAGTCATCGTACCCCTATTTAGGTAGAGCAGGGATAGGGCAACCAACTTTACAGACAAGAATACCGGGTAAATTACTGGCCTTCCTTCCTGATCCGATCGAGTCGTTTCCCCGCGAGCCGGAAGGCAGTCGATTTAGGGTATCGTTTGCGCAAATCCTGCAACAGCGACCTGGCCTGTTCGAACTGCTTCAATTCGTAGTAGGTATAGCCAAGTTTGAGCATCGCATCCGGCACCTTGGAACTATTGGGATAATTTTTCAGCACGAGCCCAAATTCGACGATTCCCTGCTCGAAACGTCGTGTCACGTAATTAGCCTCTCCGAGCCAGTATTGTGCATTTCCCGCGAAACTGCTGTCGGGATATTTTTGCAAAAATTGCTTCAATTCTGCTTTGGCTTTCTTGTAGCGACCTTCCTTGAGGGTATCGAAAGCCGTCTGGTAAGCGACTCTCTCTTCGCTCGATGTCACAATGGGTTGTTGTTGCTTCGTCCCGGTAGCCTGACTGCTCGCACTAGCGGGTTCGGGTTCCGGTGTCTGTGTACCGATATTGCTGACCGCCGTATCGGTAGCGTCTGGCAGCACAGGTTTGGGCAGCGAATCCAGGACAGGGAGTTCTACGGGTGGCATCACCGGAGGCTGCGCGCTCACTCGATTCTCCAGATCACGCAAACGCCGGTCTATATCCAGGTATAACTCACGTTGACGTTTCTTGATATCGGACAGGTCGTTGGTCTGCTGTTCTACTTCCCCACGCAATTGACTAATTTCATCGGCCAACACGTCGACCTTCTGAAATAGATCAAGAATCGCGCGGTTGTCGATCATTCGATAGAGTTTTTCTACTTCCTGCTCGATGCTACCCAGAGTTTTTTCAGTTTTCTCGGCATTCTCGCCCAATATTTTTACTTGCTGGGTTAACTGGTCGGGCGTAAGTGCCTGGCCCTGAACAATCGGCGATATGATCAAGCTGGTGCCGAGTGCGGCAAAAAGTAAAAATTTATGAGTATTCCTGTGCGAATTTTTCATACCTAGTTCACCTGATAGATGATTTCGACACGACGATTCCTGGCCCATGCTTCTTCGGTATGGCCAGGCATAGCCGGTTGTTCTTCGCCATAGCTGACCGTGTCGATTTGATCTATCGCGGCTCCCTGGAATAGCAGTACTCGGCGCGCCGACTGCGCGCGTCTATCACCCAGCGCGATGTTATATTCACGGCTACCGCGCTCGTCACTATGGCCTTCAAGCCGTACACTGATATTACCATTGACACCAATAAAATTGCCGTGCGCCTCCAGAATAGAAACGGATTCGTCGGTTAGCTTTGCACTATCAAATTCGAAATAAATAGTTCGATTTGATAATACAGTATCGGTCTGATCCAGCAATTCCTGTGCAGTCAGCGGTTCGTCGATTATTGCAGTCGCTGCTGCACCGTTAGAATCTTCAGCAATTGCACCGTCGATAGTGGTAACTTCGCCCTGTAGCTGCTGATCGGCGCCATCGTCCTGAATGGGTTGTTCCTGTGTAGTCGCACAACTACTTACCAATAGCACAACGATTCCAAGCAGGCTTAATCTGCTCATCAAGAAATATTTTTTCATACCATACCTGCTCCCATACCTGCTTTCGATTATCGTTTACGTTTATAAGGACCCCAAACCGGCTCGCGTATATCGCCAGACTGGTCTGATAGCCTGTGTTTGGCACGCCCATCGACTGAAATTACGTATAACACACCATTTTCACCCTCTGTTGACGCGTATAACACCATTTTTCCATTCGGTGAAAATGAGGGTGACTCGTCCAGCATACTATCTGTTAACACGGTCAAATTGCCGGTTTCGCGCTCATATTGCGCTATTTTATATTGCCCGCGCTCGGCGTGCACCATGGCAATGTACTTACCGTCAGGAGAAACGCTTGCTGCCGAATTATATCGCCCTTCAAAACTGATTCGTTTTGGCTTTCCACCCGTAACCGGTACTTCATACAATTGTGGCGAGCCACTACGATTGGAGGTAAATATAATCGATTTACCACGATCACTCCACACGGGTTCGGTATCGATACCACGATGCCTGGTCAGGCGTCGCAAACGCTTGCTGGCGATATTCATCACGTATATATCCGCACTACCGTCTTTCGACAATACCAGCGCGAGATTTTTCCCGTCAGGAGACCAGCTAGGCGCGCCGTTGATCCCCTGGAAACCCGAGATTTTGCTGCGTTTGGCGGATGCAAGGTGCTGGATGAAAACTTCCGGTCGTTGGTTTTCAAAAGAAACGTAGGCCAGTGACTGCCCGTCAGGAGACCAGCTAGGAGACATCAGTGGTTCATCGGATTCAAGTACCGTTTGTGCATTAAACCCGTCGGTATCGGCAACCTGTAGAATATATTTTCGCGCCTCGTCGGTTTGCGCCTTGATATAGGCGATACGGGTATTAAACGCCCCAGGGGTACCGGTAATATACTCGTAAATCAAGTCGCTTATTTCGTGCGCCGATGAACGCAATTTGCGCTTTTTCACCGGCAGGCTATAACCCAGTAGCTGTTTTTGTTTAAGCACATCGAGTAATTGAAACTGGATTTCATATTGGCCCGAGGCCATTGGAAAGAGGCGGCCTACCACCAGGTACTCGATACCGGCAGCACGCCAGCGCTGGTATCGCACCTGTGCGCTATAATTTGGACTACCTACCAGTGCTGACCGCTCCATCGCCTTGAATACGCCGCTACGGTTTAAGTCGTTAGCGACGATTTCGGCAACGTCCGCTGGCGGATCGGTGGTGAGCTCGGAGGTATCGAATGGCACTACCGCGACCGGCAACGCCCCTTCTACACCATCGGTGATTTCGATAACCAGAGCACCGAAAGCTACGCCCGGCATCGATATCCACACCAGGAATAAATATAGATATTTCAATTGCAATCTCATCTCGACGTTTAAATATTAGCGAGGATTGAACAGGATGATCAAATCACGCTCAAATAATGCCGGGTCACCTGGTTTTGGCAGCGGGTCAGACTTATATACCGCATTTTCTATAGACAGGCGATAAGTCGGGGACCCTCCCTTGCAGGCTCCAAAGCTTACTTTCAATATAATACCGCCTGGCCCCTGTGTTACCCGTATCTCACAATCGGGCATTTTCCCACTTTCCTGGGGTTGCCGCCAGTTACGTGTGATTTTTTGTTTGATCGCAAGAATGTAAGCGTTTCGTAGCGAACTCAGGCGACGCTGCGTTTCCTCGGCTTCGAGCCTGGCTTTTAGCTCCGCCTCCCGGCGCTTTCTTTCCTGTTCGGCCAGGCGACGTTCTTCGGCTTCCAGCTGTTTCTTTTCTTCTTCCAGGCGTTTTTGTTCGGCAAGCTTCTCCTGTTCCAGTTTTTTCAGTCGCTCTTTTTTCTTTTTAGCCTCGGCCAACTCCTTCTTTTTCTGCTCTTCTACCTTGCGTTTAACTTCGGCTTCCTGCTGTTTCTTAAGCTCGACTTTCTTTTTCGCCTCTGCCAGTTTTCTGGCGGTGTCTTTCTTTTTTCTCGCTGCTTCAGACTTGCGTTTTTTTTCCACTTCAGCCTTACGTTTTCTCTCCTCTGCCTGCTGGCGCTTCACCGCTTCGACCTTTTCTTTTTCAACCCTGGCTTGTTTTTTCTTCTCCAACTCCCGTTGGCGCCTGGCTTCCTGCGCCTGCTGTTTCTTGCGTTTTTGTTCCTCTAACTGTTGACTATTTACAACTTGCGCTTTAACTGTTTTTGTCACTTCTCCCTGCTTTAGTAATTTCGGGTTATCGGAAAAGTCGGTATTGATCAGAAAAGCACCCAACACGATGATGTGCGCCACTATAGATATCGAAAGCGCCTTTGGATGCTTGAAAAGTTCTTTAACCACTAATTAGCTTCTTCCGGCTCGGTTATCAGGCCCACAGACTCCACATTTGCCTGTTGTAGTAATACCAGTGTTTTTACAACATTTTGATAAGGTCCGTTGGCGTCGCCGCGTAGCATGACCGGTCGTTCGGGTTCCTTGTTTAAAGCGGTAACAACCTGGTCGACCAATGACACCGAATCGGTGCTCGATTCTGGATCGCTAGCTATATTGAGGTACATACGACCTCTGGCATCGACGGTTATTACGATCGGTTCCGGGCTGTCTGGGTCGAGCGGATTGGCCGGGGCGATCGGCAAGTCGACATCCACACCCTGATTCAGCAGGGGCGCGGTAGCCATGAAAATGATCAACAGCACCAGCATAACATCGATGTAGGGAACGACATTGATTTCTGAAACCAGGCGACGCCTGGTATGGCCGGCTCGAGCCATGTTATGCGCGCCTCCTGTTTGCTGATGGGTACTCTTTCAGCATGATATTCATTTGGGCGCCTGAGCCTGCCGCTGCAGGATTCCGGTAAATTCCTCGAGAAAATTTTCGTAACGAGTCATCATTTCGTCTACTTCGGTGGAAAATTTGTTGTACGCGATTACTGCTGGAATTGCAGCCAACAATCCCATAGCGGTCGCGACCAGCGCTTCGGATATACCAGGAGCGACCATTGCGAGTGTTGCCTGACGCACACCCGCAAGCGCACGAAACGACTCCATAATGCCCCAAACGGTACCGAATAGACCCACGTACGGGCTGACCGAACCGACGGTAGCGAGAAACGACAGGTTACTTTCCAGGAGTTCAATTTCACGTGACATCGAAACTTTCATCGCGCGGTGCGCCGAACGAACTACGGCACTATTATCCAGGTCGGCCTTCCTGGCACGCGCAAATTCTCGAAAGCCGTGTTCGAATATCGATTCGAGCCCGAAGCGCTTTTCCTGGCGCACACTCAGCTGGGCAAACAAATCACTCAGATTGATACCGGACCAGAAGCGACCCTCGAAGGTTTTGGCCTCGGCCTGACTCTGCTTTATATAGCCTCCCTTCACGTACATCAACGCCCACGAAGCTATCGAGGCAAGTAACAAAATAGCTAGCACTAACTGAACCGGAATACTGGCATTCACGATCAGTGTTAACAACGAAGTATCGTTCATATTATCTTATCTTCTGGTATTGAATTATGCGGTTTCGGCATCCATCGCATGAACCTTTAAACCGGGCCTATAAATCAATTTCACCCTGCCCCTGCGCCTTGAATCCGAAGTGAGAATATGCCCGGGATGTTACCACACGACCCCGGGGGGTCCTCATCATAAAACCCTGCTGAATCAGGTAAGGCTCGATGACATCTTCTATGGTAACTCGCTCTTCACCGATGGCCGCCGCCAGGCTTTCGACGCCCACGGGGCCGCCGTCAAATTTTTCGATTAGCGCTAAAATCAGTCGCCGATCCATATGATCGAGTCCTGTATGGTCTACCTTAAGCATGTCGAGTGCGGCCTTGGCGATTTCATCATCGATTACACCATCGGCCTTTACTTCGGCGTAATCCCGCGCTCGCCTTAACAGGCGATTGGCGATTCGCGGCGTACCCCTTGAACGCTCTGCCAATTCAACTGCACCACCCGCACCCAATTCAATTTTGAGTAATTCTGCCGAACGTCGCACGATGGTGCTCAAGTCTTCGTCCGAGTAAAAATCCAGCCGCTCTACGATACCGAATCGATCTCGCAATGGTGAAGTCAAAAGACCCGCGCGGGTCGTCGCACCCACCAGCGTAAAAGGGGGCAAGTCGAGCTTGATCGATCTCGCCGCCGGGCCTTCTCCGATCATGATGTCGAGCTGAAAATCTTCGAGTGCTGGATAAAGTATTTCTTCGACTACCGCACTGAGGCGGTGGATTTCGTCGATAAATAGCACATCGTGTGGCTCCAGATTGGTCAAGATCGCTGCCAGATCGCCTGGGCGTTCCAGTACCGGGCCTGAAGTCTGGCGCAAACTTACCTCCATTTCATTCGCGACGATGTGTGCCAGCGTTGTTTTTCCGAGACCAGGTGGCCCGAATATCAGTACATGGTCTAGCGCTTCGCCTCGATTTTTGGCTGCCGTGATAAAAATTTCCATTTGTTCGCATACTTCAGCCTGCCCGACATAATCCTTTAATCGCTTTGGTCGCAACGCCCTGTCCTGCGAGAGTTCATCGCTAATCGCTTTCGGGTCAATGAGGCGTTGTTCGTTCATCGACTAATGGTTGCCTGTAAGGCTTTTTTAATCACTTCGGCGGCACTCATGTCCTCATTAAGACTGGGTTCTATCTGTCGTACCATTTTTTCGGCATCGGCTGACTTATAACCAAGCGCCTGTAATGCTTCGATCGCTTCACGTTTGTGCGAGCGTTCGAATCCAGCAGCCAAAGCGCCATCGCCACCGGCGGGGTAATTGGCGGGAACTAGATTATCCAGCTTGTCGCGCATTTCTATAATCAGTCGTTCGGCTGTTTTCTTGCCGACTCCGGGTAGTCGTGTCAGGGTAGCAACATCATTTTGCGAGACACACTGTGCAAATTCTCGTTCGTCGATGCCGGATAATATTGTCAGTGCCATTTTCGGACCCACACCATTAATTCGAATTAGCTGTCGGAACAATTTACGCTCCTGCTCGCTGCTAAATCCAATCAGGGTATGCGAGTCTTCCTTCACCAGCAAATGGGTCCAGATGGCTAACTGGTCACCCACGTCGGGCAACTGGTAAAAGGTCGTCATAGAAACATCGACTTCATACCCAACACCCTGACAGTCGATTAATATCTGAGGGGCGTGTTTAGCGGACAATATGCCTGTTAATCGACCTATCATCTGCGTCTGGTTCTCCGACGTTTAAGCATCTTTGCGTCTATTCCGGTTTTTTGCTGTGTAGCATAAAATTGGGCATGACAAATAGCAATCGCCAGCCCATCGGCCTCGTCTTCCTGCAACGACGTACGCAAACACAGCAAATGTTTAACCATATGTTGAACCTGATCTTTGGTTGCGGCACCCTTGCCAACTACAGTTTGCTTGATTTCTCGTGGCGCATACTCGGCAATTTCAAGACCCGCCTGGTATGCTGCACAAATTGCGGCGCCACGCGCCTGGCCGAGTTTTAGTGCTGAAGCTGCGTTACGGTGCATAAATACCTGTTCAATACTCATATGCTGCGGGTGATGAGCGGCGATAATTTCTTCAATTTTCTGGTAAATCTGCCCGAGCCTCTCGGGCAGGTCGTCACCCTTTATATTGAAAAAGCCGCTATGAATATAGACTATCCGGTCAAGTTGATTGTCAATCAGTCCAAAACCGGTTGTTCTGGATCCAGGATCCACTCCCAGGATAATCACGGAATTAGAGTATCCTCGTCATAAGATTACTCGTAGGCCTGTTCTGGTATTTCGGCGTTGAAGTAGACTTCCTGCACGTCATCCGAACTCTCGAGCATATCGATCAGACGGATTACCCTGGCGCCATCCTCTACATCAAGAACAGTATTTGCATTCGCGCGCATGGTCAGGTCGGATTCTTCGGGCTCGAGCCCGGCGTCTATCATTACCTGTTTGACCCGCAGGTATTCTTCGGGAGAGGTTAATACCTCGATACTGCCATCGTCGGCCACGATCACGTCTTCTGCACCTGCTTCGAGCGCTGCTTCGATAATACTGTCTTCGTCATGCTCAGGTGAATAAAGCAGGACACCCAGATTTGAAAACATGTAAGCTACCGACCCGGTCTGCCCCAGGTTTCCACCTGATTTGGTGAATGCATGCCGTACTTCTGCGACCGTTCGATTGCGATTATCCGACAGGCAGTCTACGATAAAGGCGATGCCGGCGGGTCCGTATCCTTCGTAGCGGATTTCTTCGTAATCGGATCCATCTAGCTCTCCCGCACCCCTTTTCACGGCCCGATCTATTGCATCCTTGGGAACGCTCTGGCCTTTAGCCTTATCTACCGCGGTACGCAGGGTGGCGTTCGCATCCAGGTCGGAACCGCCTGCCTTGGCGGCCACCACGATTTCACGAATTAGACGGGTGAATAGTTTTCCTCGCCTGGCATCCTGGGCCTTTTTACGATGTTGAATATTTGCCCATTTGCTGTGACCCGCCACTACCACTTACCTCGTATTTTTCAGTATGGTAGCATTTTCTGCCCTGGGGAGGCCGCAATTACCAGCCCGGTGGGAGCTTTTTTTCGATCGTGATGTGCTTGCCCTCGATGGAAATATAACCACCGGTTTTCAATTCCTTCAGTATGCGATGCACCATCTCGCGAGTCGCACCCACTCGACTGGCAATATCCTGTTGAGTCAGTTTTTCGGTGATGAGCTTTTCACCAACTTCATCGGCGTGCTTGTACAAAACCCGTACGACCCGGTTATACACATCTTCCAGTGCGAGACTACTCACCTCCTCGGTTAAATCCTGAATACGTGTAATCAGCAGGTCGATGATGCGCATACTAATTGTTGGCTTTGACAGCAGCGTGTCTATAAACACCTGGCGTGAAATAATGCCAAAAATAGAGTCTTCGGTAGTGATTATGCTGGCCTGTCGCGGAATGCCACCGAGCGGTGCCAGTTCACCAAAGGATTCGCACTCACCCAGCGTATTGATAATAATTTCCTTGCCCTTGTCGTTATGCAAAAAAACATCAACTTTTCCCTGCACAATGAAATACAGGGAATCGGTTTCATCACCCTGACCGACAATCACGGTATTTTTGGGAAACTTCTTGATTACGGTCTGCGATACGACTACTTCGATGTCGTCAGGCTCCATTCCACTGAATAGCGAGGTTTTTGACAGCGTTTCCGTTATTGAAACCATGGCATTTGTTATCCCGTATATTGCGCTACATACTACCTAAAAATCACTTTAAAATCTCTTATAGTTTGTCCCGAATCAGTGATTCGCCTGTCATCACCGCCGGTTTTGGCAAGCCCATCAACTGCAACACCGTCGGTGTGATAGCAGACAGATTACCACCTGAAGCGAGAGAGTGAACCTGTTTGTCGATTATCATGCAGGGAACGGGATGCTGGGAGTGCTGAGTGTTGGGCTCTCCACTAACCGGGTCAACCATTTCATCGCAGTTACCATGGTCGGCTGTCAGCACTATCGAATACCCTGATTTCATCGCAACATCGAGCACTCGACCAACCTCTCTGTCCAAAACCTCTACCGCTTCGATAATCGCGTCACGTACCGCCGTATGCCCAACCATGTCACCATTAGCAAAGTTTACTACGAGGAATTCGTAGCGATGCGATTGCAGGGCTTCGACCATTGTATCCGCTACCAGTGAGGCACTCATTTCCGGCTGCAAATCGTAAGTTGCAACTTTGGGCGATTCAATCAAACTACGCTCCTCCCCGACAAAACATTGTTCCCGACCACCATTAAAGAAAAATGTGACATGCGGATACTTTTCGGTTTCGGCGCAATGCAGTTGCTCATAGCCTGCCTCGCTCACCAGGCCACTCAGCGTGGCGTCAGGGTGAATGGGTGAAAACGCTACTGGAGAAGCCAGTTTCGTATCGTAAAAGGTCATACAGGTTACAGTAATAGGAGTGTAGTCACTTCCACGGTCGAAATGGTCGAATTTTTCGAATGCGAATGCCGCTGATAATTGCCTTGCGCGATCGTTGCGGAAGTTAAAAAATATCAATTCATCACCGCCTTGAACAGGGGTAAAACCGGGCAACAGGGTCGGCAAGATAAATTCGTCGTAAATACCACGCGCGTAACTTTGCTGAATCGCCTGCTCGGCGGATTCGGCCCGCTGTCCACGAGCCTCTACTAATGCATTCCAGGCGAGTTGCACTCTATCCCACCTCGAATCCCGGTCCATCGCATAGTAGCGTCCTGATACGGAACCGATCTGACCATCGCATTGTTGCAAAACCGCCTCCAGTTCGGGGAGAAATCCTATTGCAGCCCGTGGTGCTGTATCGCGGCCATCGGTAATCATATGAACCTGCACGCCCACTCCATGTTGGTGAGCCATCCTGATCAGGGCCTTCAAATGGTCAATATGACTGTGCACCCCGCCATCGGAAACCAGCCCAATCAGGTGTAACGGTCGGCCGCTCGAGCGAGACAACTCCATCGTGCGCACCAGCGCCGGATTTTCAAAAAAACTATGGTCGTTTATCGCGTCATCGATACG
>CAZJEJ010000074.1:0-11275 GCA_964544945.1 uncultured Gammaproteobacteria bacterium
TTCGAAGCCTTGCTCATCGACGAGTAACTCAAATGAGTGGGATCGATAACCGTCACTGCACCGCTACCGACCACTTCGAAGCTATGCTCCGGATCGATAAATATTGCTGTATCTTCATCCAGGCCAATTCCAAGCATAAACGGGTTGTAAGAGATCGCCGTCAGTAATCGCCCTAGTCGATGGCGCTGACTAAAATGCTGGTCGATCAATAAAGCATTGGTCAAACCCAGTCCCGGGGCGAGGTTGACGCCATCACCCGAAGGCACCGTACCGGTCGACCCGCCGGCGATCATATGCTCGGGCATAATCGCCGCCCCTGCAGACGTCCCGGCGATATGCACACCTTTGGCATTCAATCGCCGAATTTTCTTCGCTATCTCGGTACCCCCGAGGATAGTAGACAGGCGTAACTGGTTTCCACCGGTAATAAAGATACCCGTTGCCTGTTCGAGTTGCTCGAGATAATCCCGTCGTCCTGCTTCGACCCTTTCATTGATCGGTAAAGAAACAGCTTCGTCGACGCCGATTCTGGTGAATATCCCGATGTACTTATCGCCGGTATCGGGCAGGTTCGAGGCGGTGGGTATAATCACTATACGGGCGTTTTTCCCACCACAATGCTTGACGAAGCGTCTTAACACCAGGGGTGAGCCCCTTTGCTCTTCGGCACCACCGATGGGTATCACGTAACCACGAGTATGACCATTTTGCTTCGGAGAAGGGCTCATCGTTCAAATAAACCCTTAACTAATTGTTGTCCCTGCTTTAAATGCCATACGCCATTCGCCATCACACTCTCAATACGATGCGACTCATCCAGGACCAGTAAATCAGCATCATACCCGGTAGCGATTTGACCTTTAGCGTGAAACCTGAGCAGGCTTGCCACGTTAGACGTCATCAACGGCAGGATTTTTTCCATCGGTAGATTATTGTCGAGCATCGCTTTGAAAGATACGGCCAGCGCCGAGCATTTGGCAAAACCCATTTTCAAGAGTTCGCCCTGGGCGTCAAAACTCGGTAAACAACCGCCACCATCGGAACTAATGGTTAATTTATGAGCATCGCAGCCCTGCTCAAAATAGCGCTCAACTGCCGCCTCAGCCGACCAGCCAGAATCGTCGCTACCAGCCGGAAACGCAGTAACATCGACTGTGCAACCACGCTTTGTCAACTCACAGGCCTGCTCGAATAGTGGCTTATTGCGATTCACATGGGTTGGCTGAAACACGCGTGCAGGAATTTCGCTGCGATCCAGGCATTCGTTGATCATCGACAGACCTCGCTCGCCATCGCCGAGGTGGAAATGCACGATGCCAGCCTTGCCGGTCATCAACCCGGCGACATGGGCCTCGCTCGCCAGGCGTAATATCTCGTCCAGGCCTGGTTGGCTTGAACGGTGATCGCTAAGCGCTACTTCGCCGACGCCAATCACCGGCTCAAGATTGACAATATCGCTACGTATCGAGCCGGTCAGCGTAATTACAGGCACATGATACCCGCCGGTGTAGCACCAGGCAGATAAGCCTTCATCGCGCAAACCCATCACCTGCGTCAACAGGGTTTGCGGGTTGCGCGTCAAGTCATCGGTACCGAGTAATCCCACAACACTGGTCACACCCACCCCGGTAAACTGGCTCAAATGCAGCGGCGGCACCCGCGTCGAAGGCCCCGCTTCGCCACCGCCACCGGTAATATGCACGTGCGCGTCGATGAATCCCGGAATCAGCCTGGCACCGTCTAAATCGGTAGTTTTCACCGCCAGTTGATCGTCGAGTTGCGGAATCTGTGTGCCGATGTAAACAATTTTTCCGGCGCACACCAGCAGGTGCCGAATACCGAGAAACTGCGGTGCATATACATTGGCATTAGTGATGAGTTCAAACATTAGTCGGGTTAGTTTTATAAACCGGAGTATTTTAAAGTAAGCCTATAGAAATTTCCGCTACAATTTGTCCTAAGTCAACTAGTCGTTGAAAAAACTGGATCAGCAATCCAGTGTTGGTCGTTCGCTCCAGACAATGGCTTAATTACATGATATAAGAATCTGTACCAGGCTTTTCCAGAACCGACAATTTTCAATCCTCCTGTATTATGAGGTCAGCAGTGAACAATAAAACAATATCCAGAACCGGGGCCCAGGTCCTTATCGAAGCTTTAAAAATCAATTCGATCGACCGCATTTTTAGCATCCCTGGCGAGAGTTTTCTGGCCGCACTCGATGCTTTGCATGACTCACCCGAAATCGCTTTGACTATTTGCCGTAACGAGGGCGGAGCCTCGTACATGGCCGAAGCCTATGGCAAGTTGACCGGGAAGCCAGGGGTTTGTTTTGTGACGCGAGGCCCGGGAGCAACCAACGCCAGTGGTGGACTGCACGTGGCTATGCAGGACTCCACACCGATGATCCTGTTGGTCGGCCAGGTCGCGCGTAAGGATTTAGACCGGGAAGCTTTTCAGGAAATCGACTATCGCCGCATGTTTTCACCGGTTGCGAAATGGGTCGCACAAATCGACGATGCCGACCGTATTCCGGAATACCTGAATCGTGCATTTGCCACCGCGACCAGCGGACGCTCCGGGCCGGTAGTGCTGGCCCTGCCCGAAGACATGCTGACGGATATGACAACAGCATCCGATGCCAGACCCTGGCAGTTAGTGCAAACCGCCCCAGCACCCCATGACATGCAAAGACTATACGAATTGCTCGCGTCGTCGAAACGCCCGATGATCATTGTCGGTGGCAGCGGCTGGAGCGAGCAGACACGGCAACAGTTACAGGGGTTTGCCGAGGCTACGCAGCTGCCAGTTGCTAATACGTTTCGTTGCCAGGACTACTTCAACCACGATCACCCGAATTATATTGGCGATATTGGACTCGGGGTCAATCCTGCGCTAACCCAACGAATCCGTGACTGCGACCTATTGCTGGTCATCGGTGCACGGCTTGGCGAATTAACCACCGATGGTTTTAGCCTGATCGATATCCCGACCCCCAGGCAATGCTTAATTCACGTACACGCCGGGGCTGAAGAGCTGGGACATATCTACCAGCCCGATCTTGCCATCAATGCCTCGTCGAGGATCTTCGTAGACTCCATGCGGGTTGACGAAGTCAAAACGAAGCAGCGTGATGACTGGCAGTCACAATTGGTGCAGGCACGGCAGGCGTTCGAAACCTGGAACAGTTCCATCGTGGTAAAGGGTCAGATGCAGCTGTCAGATATAGTCAAAACAATCGAAAAAAATACTGCTGACAATGCAATCATTTGTAATGGTGCGGGCAATAGCACGGGCTGGCTTCACCGCTTTTATCGCTTCCACGAATATCGTACCCAGCTCGCCCCGACCAGCGGCACAATGGGCTACGGTATGCCGGCTGCTATCGCGGCCAAACTATGCCACCCGGGGCGTACCGTCGTTGCCCTGGCCGGCGATGGCTGTTTCATGATGAACGTCCAGGAACTTGCGACCGCGATGCAGTACGGCGCCAACATCATCGTGATCGTCATCAATAACGGTATCTATGGGTCTATTCGTATGCACCAGGAACGAGAATATCCCGGTCGCGTCGTTGGTACCGATATGGTCAACCCGGATTTTTGTAAGTTGGCAGAAGCTTACGGAGCACAGGCTGAGCTTGTCACCACTACCGAGGAATTTGCCCCCGCATTTGAGCGGGCCCAGGCCGCCAACCGCCTGGCCCTGATCGAAGTCCAGATCGACCCGGATTTGCTTACCCCAACTTTGACTATCGAGTCATTGCGTAACGCTCGCTAGACGAGCCAGGCCTGTTTATCAGGATTTTTCCCCGGCTCTTTTCCCATCTTTGCGTGGCGCCTGAGACTGACCTTCCGGTGAACGCAAATCACGTGTTTCAAATGGTTCAATATGAATATTCGCTTGTGGCAAGCCATGTAGGTAAGCCAGTTTCTGCCCCTCCCGAACCATCGTCGGCGAACCGCATAAATAAACCGATTGATAGTCTTTGATACCGGATAGGGCAACATCCAGCACTTTGCCGTAGTAGACACCCGCCTGCCCGGATGCGCTTTCCTCATCAAGACAGGGGAAATAGTGGAAATTATCGAAGCGTTGCTGTAATTCAGTCAGATACGTATGCAAGTATAAACTGGGGGAATCTTTTTCACCATGATACAGGTGGATATCCCCCCGATGGCCGCTGTGCAGTGCGTCTCGTGTTATCCCCGCCAGGGGCGCCAGGCCAGCGCCCGTGCCAACCAGTAGCAACCTTGAATGAGGATTATCCGGGTCATAGAAACACAGTCCGTTAGGCCCCTGAAAATCGATCCCGTCACCTACCGACACACGATCGATAATCCAGCTACTCAATGCGCCGCCTGGCATGCGCTTGACGTGCAATTCCAGAAAGTCATCTCGCGTAGGAACGCTGGCAAGTGAATAACTGCGGATTATACCCTGTGGATTACGTAGATTGATGTACTGGCCCGCACGATAATACAATGGTATTGCTGATTGCAGTCGCAACCGGCATACCGCCGGTGATAGCATCGTCTTGTCTAAAACTCGGGCGCGCCCAAACAGGCCGTAATCATCAACCTCCGCAACGTAAATTTCTTCTTCTGGATAACACTGGCATGAAAGGAAATATCCTTGCGCTATCAACGCCTTATTTAAGCCTTTAATCGCTTTATCACCCACTTCGCCGTGATCACATCGCAACAGGCAGGTGCTGCAAACCCCGGTCTTACACATATGGGGGATTGGAATTTTATGCCGCAAAAAAGTATCGAGTAGCGACTCCTTGTCCTTGCCCTGGTAGCATTCGTCTTTAAAGTAAACAGTAGGCACTTTGTAGTCTTCTAATAATCGATTAAAAACACCATCGATTGTACCAGCAGTTAGGCCCATTATCTGCTGAATCATTAAACACCGTAATGCTTAGCATCGGCATTATCAATGAGTACTATTAAATTCGATATTTATAGTATAATTTTGCACGAAAAGCGGTACTGCAATCACTCGGTGAAAAATGAATATAGAACTGCTCCTGATAGAAAGTCTGCAATTGCTTGGCCTGGGTATGGGTGCCGTATTTATAATCCTGATTCTATTAATCTGCATCATCTGGATAGTATCGAAGCTGGTGCCTGTCGAAATACCCGCGGTAGAAGCTATCCCTGCCGAGGGGCCAGTGGTAGCAGGCCTTCAACATATCGCCGTGATTCAGGCAGCGATTCACAAATTCAGAAAATCCCGTTAGGTTATCAACCCGTTTACCAGGTACCCAGCTCATGACTAAGCCTCTTTTAATCACCGATGTCGTACTGCGAGACGCACCTCAATCACTTTTTGCTACGCGCCTGCGGATCGAGGACATGTTGCCGATCGCGGAAAAACTGGACAGGGTCGGATTCTGGTCGCTTGAGACCTGGGGTGGTGCGACCTTCGATGCCTGTATCCGCTTTCTGGGTGAAGACCCATGGGAACGCCTGAGACGACTCAAGGCCGCAATGCCTAATACACCGATGCAAATGCTTTTACGCGGGCAAAACGCATTGGGCTATCGGCATTATGCCGACGATGTCATCGAGGCGTTCGTCGACCGAGCTGCAGAAAATGGTATGGATGTATTCCGTATCTTCGATGCGATGAACGATATGCGTAACCTTGAAACCGCAATTAAGGCGACGGTAAAAACAGGCAAACACGCCCAGGGCGCTATCTCTTACACACTGAGCCCGGTTCACAATATCGACCTATGGGTTGACATGGCCAGGCGCCTGCAGGATATGGGCAGCCATTCTATTTGCATCAAGGACATGGCAGGATTATTGAAGCCTTATGTCGCCGAGGAACTGGTGAGCAAAATCAAGGAAAGCTGCACTTTGCCCCTGACAATGCACTGTCACGCGACCACAGGTCTTTCGACAGCGACTTACCTGAAGGCTATCGAAGCCGGTATCGACATGATCGATACCTCGATTTCGTCGATGAGCCTGACTTATGGCCACTCGCCGACCGAAACCTTCGTTTCCATTCTTGAGGATACCGATCGCGCTACCGGCCTTGACCTCGAATTACTCGAAGAAATATCGCTGTATTTTCGTGATGTGCGTAAAAAATACGCAAAGTTCGAAGGTGCTCTCAAGGGCGTGGACCCGCGCATCCTCACCGCGCAGGTTCCCGGTGGGATGCTGACCAACCTGGAAATCCAGCTCAAAGAACAAAATGCCAGCGACAAACTCGACGAAGTATTAAAGGAGATCCCGACGGTGCGTAAAGATCTTGGCTACGTTCCTTTGGTTACGCCGACTTCGCAAATAGTGGGAACGCAATCGGTAATCAACGTCCTCAGCGGAGAGCGCTACAAAACTATCAGCAAGGAAACAGCGGGCGTGTTAAAAGGTGAATATGGTGCCACCGCGGCGGAAGTGAACAAAGCGCTACAAAAGCGCGTACTCGATGGTGCAGACCCCATCACCTGCCGCCCAGCTGATTTAATCGAACCGGAAATGGTGCGACTCACGTCGGAACTCAAGGCCCTGGCGAAAGAAGAAAGCATTCACCTCGCCGAAAACGAAATCGACGACGTATTAATCTATGCACTGTTCCACCAGGTTGGTATCAATTTCCTCAAGAACCGCAATAACCCGGACGCATTCGAGCCGGCTCCAGGCAGCGAGCCCGAACCCGTTGCCGCGCCAGCCATCGTAGCCAGCCCTGCCCCTGCAGCGGAAACCGAAAGCTACCGGGTTACCGTCAATGGCGCAGAATACGACGTTATCGTTGCCGCCGGTAGTGGTGACATTAACCATATTGCTCCTGCGGCTACCGCACCAACCTCACCTTCGCCGGCACCTTCGCCAGGTGGCACCAGCATCAAAGCGCCGATGACCGGTAATGTAATCGAGGTACTGGTTTCCCCTGGTCAAGAGGTCAATGAAGGCGATCCCGTAATCGTCATCGAAGCGATGAAAATGGAGACAGAAATCCGAAGTAGCTGTAGTGGTGTGGTACAGTCGATTGCGATCAATAATGGTGACGCCATCCAGACTAACCAAGTCCTGATGACCATCGCTTAGAATGGATCAGGGTCTCCTACAACTCTGGGCATCTACCGGACTGTACAATCTAACCATCGGACAGGCGATTATGATCGCTGCCGGTAGCGTACTGATATTCCTGGCAATATCAAAAGGATTCGAACCGCTGCTGCTTATTCCAATCGGATTCGGCGGAATTCTCGCCAATATTCCTGTTGCCGCAATAGCCGGGCCCGAAGGCTTGCTTGGAATTCTCTACCAATCTGGTATCGAGACTGGCGTATTCCCGCTATTGATATTCATGGGCGTTGGTGCGATGACCGATTTCGGACCATTGTTAGCCAGGCCAAGCTTAATGATTCTGGGTGCGGCAGCACAATTCGGTATATTTTTCACGCTGTTTGGCGCAATCGCAATGAATCTGGTTCCGGGCATGGAGTTTTCCATGGCTGACGCCGCTGCGATTGCGATAATCGGTGGTGCCGATGGCCCAACTGCAATCTATGTTGCGTCCAGACTCGCACCGGATTTACTCGGCGCTATTGCGGTGGCTGCTTATTCATATATGGCCCTGGTACCAATCATCCAGCCGCCGATCATGAAACTGCTGACCACGGAAAAGGAACGAAAAACCGTAATGACGCAATTACGTCACGTTGGCAGCCTGGAGAAAATTTTGTTTCCACTCACACTGCTGCTGGTCACAATATTACTCTTACCCGCTGCTACGCCGCTGATTGGAATGCTCTGTTTCGGAAATTTATTGAGAGAATGCGGTGTAGTAGACCGCCTCAGCAATACTGCAAAGAATGAGTTAATCAATATCGTGACTATTTTTCTCGGTCTTGCGATCGGATCAAAACTGGCCGCCGACCAGTTTCTCAGCGCCGAAACGATTGGTATTTTATTGCTCGGCCTGGTGGCCTTCGCTATTGGCACTGCGGCCGGTTTGATCATGGGTAAGATCATGCACCGGTTGACCGGTGGTGCGGTCAATCCATTGATCGGCGCCGCTGGTGTATCCGCGGTACCGATGGCTGCACGCGTGGTGAATAAAGTCGGTCTCGAAGCCAATCCGCAAAACTTTCTACTGATGCACGCAATGGGGCCGAATGTCGCCGGGGTAATTGGCTCGGCTGTGGCTGCGGGCGTGTTGCTGGCGATTTTGGGCTAGGGTTGGAAGCAATAATCATTTAATTAAATCCATATAAAGGCATTATTGGTTCAGGCAACATTAACCGATCGTTGCCTGGTTTCCCAGTCTTCGCCCAAGCCAACCGCAGCATCGGAAGCGTCGAGCATCCCCTTGCCCTTGATAATATCCGCCGCCCGCTCGGCGAGCATGATCGTTGGCGAATTAAGATTACCATTCGTTATGGTGGGGAAAATCGAGGAGTCGACTACGCGCAGGCCTTCGATTCCATGCACCCGGGTTTCCGAGTCGACTACCGCCCCGCCATCCTCGCCCATGCGGCAGGCGCAGGATGGATGATAGGCGCTTTCGACCGCGCTTCGCACGAAGGCATCGATATCCTCGTCGCTCTGAATCGCTTCGCCCGGTTGAATCTCCGAATCGCGGTAAGGCTCCATCGCTTTTTGCGATATGATTTCTCGGGTGAGTCGTACGCAGGCTCGAAACCCATCGATATCTTCCTGTCGCTGTAAGTAGTTAAAAGTAATTTCTGGCTTATCCTTAACATCCGCAGTGCGCGCCCTGACTGTTCCCCTGCTTTTCGGTTTATTGTGCCCCACATGAACCTGGAAGCCATGCCCAGCAAATGACGCCTTGCCATCGTAACGCATCGCCGCGGGTAAAAAGTGGTATTGAATATCGGGCCACTTTACCCCGGCTTTGGATCTGATAAATGCACAGGATTCGAAATGATTGCTCGCGCCCAGCCCCTGTTTTGTGAGTATCCAGCGAGTGCCGATTAAAAACTTGCTCCACAAGTTCAGTTTACCGTTCAACGTGATTGGCTGTTTGCAGCGAAACTGAAAATAAAATTCCAGGTGATCCTGCAGGTTTTCACCGACCCCGGCTAGCTCGTGTTTTACTTCGATCCCGGCTTTCTTTAGTACCTCGGCAGGCCCGATACCAGAGATTTGCAGCAGCTTCGGCGAGGCGATCGGTCCGGCACTGAGCAACACTTCACGGTTAGCCAGCACGGTCTGCACGCGCCCACCTTTTTCATATTCGACACCAACAGCCTTTTTTCCTTCGAGCAATATCTGCCTGCTTAAGGCACGGGTTATTACGTGTAAATTGGGCCGCTTCAGCACTGGTTTTAAATAAGCATTTGCGCACGACCAACGAATGCCATTCCTGACCGTCATGTGCATAGGGCTAAAACCTTCCTGCTGACACCCATTGTAGTCGTCAGTTTTCATATAACCCGCCTGTGCCCCTGCCTCAATGAAGGCGCGGTACAGAGGATTTTGCATATTGTTGCCTGTATTCACCGACAACGGACCCTGTTGTGAACGATAGTCGTCGCTACCAAACGCCCAGTCTTCGGCTTTCCTGAAGTAAGGCAGACAATGCCGATAACCCCAGTCCCTGGCACCCTGTTCTTCCCATTCGTCAAAATCCATCGCATGACCGCGCACATAAACCATACCATTGATCGACGAAGAGCCTCCCAGAACCTTGCCGGCAGGGCAGTTCATACGACGATCGTCGAGGTAAGGCTCGGGTTCCGACTCATAACCCCAGTTGAACCTGGGCAGGTTCATTGGAATCGATAAGGCGGTCGGCATTTGAATAAAAATGCTTCGATCACTACCACCGTATTCGAGTAGCAACACCGATGTATTTGGGTCTTCGCTGAGCCGGTTGGCTAAAACACAACCCGCCGATCCCGCGCCAATGATGATGTAATCGTATGCCTGTGCCATTGATTTTGCCCTGTACAAAATAGGTAGCTTTATTATGCTTTTTTTATGTCGCCGTCAATCAAATAAAACGAAATTAGGGGATGAAGGTAAAGATTTATTAGCGGGTATCGAGGCATCCCAGATCTTTTTGCATGAATATACTGAGAGGATCGAGCTTATAGTCGCCAAATGACGTTCTTTCGCGGTACCCCAGGCTAAGATACAGGCCGATCGACTCGGGTTGGCTCACGCCGGTTTCGAGTCGGCAAATAGAAATTTTCCGGGCGACCAGGTGCTGTTCCAGCGCATCCATGATCAGGCGCGACACGCCTCGTCCTCGGTACTCGGGGTCGACAAAGAGATTCTTGATTTCTCCGTAACGCGGGCCTGGGTCGAGAATTTTTACTGCGCCTATCCCCATCAGATCCGCGTCATGATAAACCCCAATGAAGTAAACATCCGCTTCGAGCAGGCGGGCAGAGTCTTCCTGATGGATACTATCGGATGGATAAATCTCGGCCATATATTGGCGCGACTGCCCGAGCAGCGCTTCGACATCGCTCGAAATACTGGTGATCGGGATAACTTTCAAAGGGACAATACGCGGGCTAGAACCTTAGCGACAGGCAACTCAATCCGCCATCGAGTTTGCGAAATTCGGATACATCAAGCTCGATGATCTCAAGCCCGGTCGCACTGATTTTTTCGACGCTTTGTGGGTAACCCCGAGCTACCAATACATGGTTATTAATCCACACACAATTTGTCGCGTAACATTCGGACCGGGGTATGCGAATCTGGTCAAAATCGACAAACTCCGCCGCGTCGCATAATTCGCCGGTTACCGCCAGGCGATTATTTTCGAGATAAGACACCGATGATTTTAAATGCAAGGCCTCGCTAATCGATATCGTCGAGCCCGTATAAGCATGCGATTCCAGAAAACCTATCATTTGCGAGGCTCCCTCATGGTTGGTGCGCTCCGACAACCCTATATAACAATGCTCTCCAACCATCATTATGTCACCGGCATCGGCAGTTCCGGGAGCCTGTACGGTATCGATCCTGTCGTAATAATCGCCCAGCAGGGTGCTGATTTCTGCCACTTCGCCCCGACGAGATTCGGCGCCAGGGCGGGTCGCGATCGCACAACGCGGTAGCAGCAAAGCGACATCTTCGACAAACTGGGCATCCGGAAAACGTTCGTCGGCATCGAGTACTACGACAGCCAGGCCGCAAGACTCGAGCGCCCGGATGTAACATCGATGCTGCTCCAGCGCCAGTTCATAATCCGGTTTACCCAACCCCGCCGTGGTGATGCCATCCACCATGCTTTTCGCCGGGGTACGTACAATTGCTTTACTAAACATAAA
>CAZJEJ010000075.1:0-11275 GCA_964544945.1 uncultured Gammaproteobacteria bacterium
CTACAGCCCTATTGCATTTCCACCATCCCTGGCGGTCATATATTCACGGCGTGTCCTGGAATTTTCTATCCGATTTAGCCGGGCACGGATCTTAAGTCAAGTGTGTTAACTTTTTTCAAACGCAAATATCGCCGAAAAAGTACAGCTTTAGGGGCGTTTATTAGAATGGCATTCCTGGCGGCATCTTCCCTTTCAAGCCTCGCATCAAATTAGCCATACCTCCCTTGCTGCCCATTTTTTTCATCATTTTTTGCATTTGTTTGTGCTGCTTGAGCAGTCGATTGACATCCTGGATCTGGGTTCCCGATCCGCCGGCAACGCGTCTTTTGCGTGATCCGTTGATCACCTCGGGTTTTCGGCGTTCCTGCGGCGTCATCGAATCGATAATCGCGACCATGCGTTTCATCTGCCGGGTATGTGCCGGGTTTTGCATGGCCTGAGAAATCCCGGCATTCATACCCGGTAATTTATCGATCATGCTGCCAAATCCGCCCATCTTATCCATTTGTGTAAATTGATCTCGCAGGTCTTCGAGGTCAAACCCCTTCCCTTTCTTTACTTTTTGAGCAAGTTTTCTGGCCTTGTCCTGGTCGACTTTATCCTGCACCTGCTCGACCAGCGATAAAATGTCACCCATACCCAGTATGCGCGACGCCATGCGGTCAGGATGAAAGGCTTCCAGCGCGTCTGTTTTCTCGCCCGAACCGATATACTTGATAGGCTTGCCAGTAATTTGGCGTACCGATAAGGCCGCGCCTCCACGGGCGTCGCCATCGGTCTTGGTCAAAACCACGCCAGTAAGCGGTAATACCTCCCCAAATGCCCTGGCAGTATTGGCCGCATCCTGACCGGTCATGCTATCGACCACGAACAGGGTTTCAGTGGGAGAAATCGCCGCATGGATAGCCTTGATTTCATCCATCATTTGCTGGTCGATATGTAGCCGACCCGCAGTGTCGAGAATCAATACATCCGCGTTATTCCTGCGCGCGGTTTCTAGTGCCTGGCGTGCTATCTCGACTGGTTTTTGAGTTTTATCGCTCGGATGAAAATCGGCCTTTACCTCTGTCGCGAGCGTCTGCAACTGGTCGATCGCCGCGGGCCGATAGATATCGGCACTGGCGACCACGACATGCTTTTTTTCCACTTCGATAAGACGTCGCGCCAGTTTGGCTACAGTGGTGGTTTTACCTGCTCCCTGTAAGCCTGCCATCAGTATCGTAACCGGTGGTTTTTGATTCAGGTCTATGCCATCGTGCCGGTCGCCCATCACCGCTACGAGTTCGTCGTTAACCACTTTGATCAGGGCCTGCCCCGGCGAAAGACTACCAATGACTTTCTCGCCCAGTGCTTTTTCCCGGACACGCTCGACGAAATCACGCACCACCGATAAGGCAACATCGGCTTCGAGCAGGGCCATACGTACTTCGCGCAAGCTATCGCTGATATTATCTTCGCTCAGTCGTCCCTGACCACGCAGATTTTTTAGAGTCCGGGAGAGGCGATCGGTTAAATTTTCAAACATCGTATATACAAAGAAGTAGCAAGGGAAAGCGCGATTATAGCAATTACGAGGCCCGTATTGGGTGCTTCGAACGCCCCCTGGGCAGGATTATTATCTATAATTTAAAAATTTCGCCACCGATTAAGCGTTTCACATTAAAATCGGGCATAGCTTCAACGCATTCGCGGTAAATCAGGTCTTCTTCACCGGGCTTAAAATGAGTAAGCCAAACATCAGGGCGATGCCTTAGCTTCTTAATATCTTCACCGAGTAGCGATGGGCAGTAGTGTTTAGCAACTTTAGAAATTGCCAGTTCGCTGTTGGAGAAAGCAGATTCGACAAACATCATGTCAATATTATCGTAGCTGTTCAGTACATCCCACAGGCTATCATTGGTCGTTGTATCGCCACTAAACACGACTGTCCGATTTCGTGTGGTAACACTATATCCAACCCCGGGGACCGTATGATTAACAGGAATCATTTCAAATTTGCGCGAACGAATAGTGATTTTTTCACCTGGTTTCATAATTCTGAAGTCCAGTGATGGCTTGTCCGGGGTGGGGAGTTCGGAAAAGTCAGGCCACATTACCCAGTTAAAGATATGGGCCTTGATCGCGTCGATCGTTTCCTCCAAAGCATGGACAATAATTGGCTCGTCGTGAACCCCAAACATACTGTCAGCCAGCAGTGGCAGGCCTACAACATGATCCATATGGGAGTGGGTAAGGAAAATATGACGTATACCGGTCATATTATTCAGCGGCACATCTCCAAGCCCGGTGCCAGCATCGACCAGCACGTCGTCGTCAATTAAAAAGGAAGTTGTCCTAAGATTAGCCCCAATACCACCGGCCCACCCGAGTATTTTAATTTGCATTAATCTTTAAATCTGGTCGTTTTTAACTAAATTGATTTGTTAACTCGTATACGCCTGTCACTTCTAGACTAGTTTATAGCAAATTCTAGCTACATTCTTGAAGCAAATCTCCAATTCAACCGAAAATTAGCGTGGAATAATTCACATTAATCAAAACCAGGCCTGGATTATCACGCTATCGGTCACGAAACAACCGGAACCCCTACGCTCCAATAAATCTGATGCAGCTGATCATCTCCTTAGGTTAGTGCGACAGCATAAATTTTCAGTTACACTTATGGTCTAAACCATAAACAAAAAGTAATGTTCCCGACGATAGCAAGTGTTTTCGCAACCGCTCTATACGGTTTGTCCGCATATCTGATATTCAAGCAACTAGGCGACCATACTCTGCCACGCTGGAAACCTTTGGCACCAGCGTTTCTGGCGATACTGGTGCACGCAATGGTGCTAAACCAGATAATTTATAGCCCTATAGGTTTGAACCTGGGGTTTTTTGTCGCTTTCTCACTGATCTGCTGGCTCATTTCTATCCAGATATTGCTGAGCAGTATTTATCGCCGAGTCGAAAGCCTGGGAATAGTGGTGTTTCCCATGAGTGGCCTCGCCAGTTTGACTGCCAGCCTGGGTTATTCCCAACATTTAATTATTACCGGAAGCCAAGCCATACAAGGGCACATCATGGTGTCTGTAATTGCCTATAGCCTGATTATGTTAGGCGCCTTTCAGGCGATCCTGCTCGCCTACCAGGATCACCTGATTCGCTCACACCACCCTGGCGGTTTCATACGCTTCTTACCACCGCTACACGAAATGGAAACGCTTCTGTTCCAGTTTCTAAGTTTTGGCTTTATCGCACTAAGCGCGTCATTGATTACTGGCTTTATCTTTCTTGAAGACATTTTTGCGCAGCAACTGGTACACAAGACTGTCCTGTCTATCCTGGGATGGTTTATTCTCGGCATCCTGCTATTTGGTCGATTTCAGTTTGGCTGGCGCGGTAAAACAGCAATTCGCTGGGCGCTTTCTTCCTTTGCCTTTTTAATGTTGGCTATTTTTGGCAGCAAATTTGTACTTGAGTTCATCCTTTAACCCTGAACACATCTCATAACGTCTAGCCCCTTGAACGATATACCGCTTTCCCTGTTGCTGATTGTCCTGCTCGGCTTAATTCTAATGTCGGCATTTTTCTCCGGTTCCGAAACTGGCCTGATGAGGCTTAATCGTTACCGGCTTAAACATATGGCAGCCAAGGAGCACGGTGGTGCCAGGCGCGCACTGGAGTTACTCGCTCAGCCCGAGAAACTGATCGGCCTGATCCTGCTGGGAAACAATTTCATCAATATCCTGATCATCCAGCTCGCTACCTATATTGGCTATAGATTATATGGCGACGTTGGTATAGCAATCGCTACTGGTATTTTAACCCTGGTCTTACTGATATTTGCCGAAGTAACCCCCAAAACACTGGCGGCAAGCAACCCGGAAAGCATCGCCTTCCCGGCAGCATACGTTTACAAGCCACTATTACGGCTGTTATCTCCATTGGTAACAATAATCGACTGGATCGCAAAAATAATTTTGAAATTTTTGCTGGTGCCGGAGAAAACCCAGGAAAATGATGCGCTTAGCTCCGAAGAATTGCGTGTCGCCGTGAATGAAACCGGTGGCCTGATACCCGATTCGCACCGCGATATGCTGCTCAGCATTCTCGACCTGGAAAAGGTTAGCGTCGACGATATTATGGTACCGCGCAGCGAAATTATTGGAATCGATCTGGATGAAAACTGGAATGATATTCTCAAGCAGATCACTACTTTGTCTTACACCAGAATTCCAATTTTTTCTGGCAATATCGACCATATTATCGGCATCGCGCAATTACGAAAAATATTACCTTTAATGATGGCCGATGAATTTAATCAGGAAAGCCTGACAAAATTAACACGCCAGAGCTATTTCATACCGGAAGGCACGCCCCTGACCACGCAGTTACTTAATTTTCGAAAAAATAAACGCCGCATGGGCTTTGTTGTCGATGAATACGGAGACATTCAGGGCCTGGTGACAATCGAAGACATCCTGGAAGAAATAGTCGGCGAATTCACTACCGATCCGACCGACTTGCACCAGTCTTTCATTCTGAATGAAGACGGTAGTTTTTTGATTGATGGCTCTACTCATATCCGCGAAATTAATCGTAATCTTAAACTCGACTTGCCGAGCGAAGGAGCCCGCACTCTGAACGGGCTCATTCTGGAGCATATGGAATTCATCCCCGACGCTGGTACCAGCCTGAGAATTAACCACTACCCGATCGAGATTATGCAGGTGAAGAACAATATGGTTAAAACGGTACGCCTGTCGACGAAGCAAATCTTGCCCCAGCAAACCGTATCAACCACCGATGGCTAAACCGCTGTCACAGTATCGATGCTGCGAATGCACCAGCATTTTGCCCAAATGGTCAGGGCAATGCCCTGAATGTAAAAGCTGGAATGCGATCGAGGAAATTCCCGTGATTTCCGCGATTGGTAAACGCAACACCAACCGGCCCGGTACCACGCCAACTTCCGAAGTATTGCTGCTCAATCAAATCCCGGCGCTCAGCAGCCCTCGATTCAGTTGCGAGATATCCGAGCTGGACCGGGTATTAGGTGGCGGCCTGGTACCGGGATCTGTCATTTTACTGGGTGGTGATCCTGGCATCGGTAAATCGACTATTTTATTACAGTGCCTGATCCAGATTAGTCACCAACAACAGGCCCTCTACGTGACCGGCGAAGAGTCGCTTCAACAGGTAAGTCTGCGTGCGCAGCGCCTCAAGCTCCCTGGTAAAAGCTTAAAACTACTGAGTTCGACTTGTGTGGAGGAAATCATTGCGCAGGCTGCCAACAGCAACCCTGCAGTGATGGTGATCGATTCGATTCAAACTATCTTTACCAACAGTCTGCAATCCTCGCCAGGTTCGGTCAGCCAGGTTCGGGAAAGCGCTGCGATGCTGGTTCGACTCGCCAAGCAAAGTAATATCACGATATTTCTGGTCGGTCATGTCACCAAGGAAGGGCAATTGGCCGGGCCCAGGGTACTCGAACACATGGTTGATACAGTCCTGTATTTCGAAGGTGACGGTTCGACTCGGTATCGCGTGATTCGCGCGGTAAAAAATCGTTTTGGTGCAGTGAATGAAATAGGAATATTCGACATGAGCGATGAGGGTTTGAAGCAGGTTAGCAACCCTTCGGCTATATTTCTTTCGCGCCATGAACAGCCGGTACCGGGCAGTATCATCATGGTGTCACGCGAGGGAACCCGGCCTTTACTGGTCGAAATTCAGGCTTTGGTAACCGAGAGCCACGCTGGGCATCCACGTAGAATCAGTATAGGACTCGAATCGAACCGACTAGCCATGTTGCTAGCGATATTACAACGTCACGGCGGTATCCCGCTCTACGATCAGGATGTATTCGTTAACGCAGTTGGTGGCGTTCGTATTTCAGAAACCGCTGCCGATCTGGCGGTGGTACTTGCGATACTGTCTAGTTATCGTGATCGCCCGGTAAGCGATCATTTGCTGGTATTTGGTGAAGTCGGATTGTCTGGCGAAATCAGGCCGGTACCCAATGGCGAAGAACGGTTGCGCGAAGCGAGTAAGCACGGATTCGAAACCGCGATAATACCGAAGGCGAATATGCCCCGGGGAAACCGTGTCAAAAATTTAAAATTGATTCCAGTTAATCATTTGGCTGACACACTGGATGCATTATAATTTCTGTTGTCCGGTTCCTATCTGGCCGATATTTAAACACAATTAATAATTATGACTAAAACCGACGAGAAACTAAAGGATTTTGAAAAATCGCTGATCCGACTGGAAAAGATTGTATCGCAGATGGAAGGTGGCGAACTCGGTCTGGAAGAATCACTGGCTCAGTTTGAGAAAGGCATCACCCTCGCCAAATCCTGTCAGGATATCCTGACCAGGGCTGAATTGCGTGTTGAACAGTTGATTGAGAAAAACGGGTTACAGCAGACCATTCCATTTGATGATTCAGAAGACCTTTAATCGAGTCATGACCAGGCATCCTGGGCACAACGGATCAATCTCAGCGTTGCAAAACTTAGCAATAACTTTGCTAAAGATGGCCCCATGAGCGAAGCGATTGCTTTTAGCCTTGCTTGCATTACGCGTCTTGATCCTGATTATTTTACATCCCAAAATGAGTCACCCGGACTTAATCAGAGATCCCCAGGATGAAGATTGATTCGGAAGGGTTCGAATCGCTCCTCGCACAATATCAGCTCAGGGTTGAACAGACACTGGACCACTGGCTGCCAGAGGAAAAGGTCAATCCGGCCGAATTACACCAGGCGATGCGCTACTCGGTGCTGGCGCCTGGCAAGCGTGTGCGACCGATACTGGTCTACGCTACTGCCTCGGCAGTGGGTCTCGATCTGTGTCTGGTAGACGGGGCCGCCGCCGCAGTTGAGATAATTCACGCCTACTCACTAATCCACGATGACCTGCCGGCTATGGATAACGACGATTTGCGACGGGGTCGCCCGACCTGCCACCGGAAGTTTGACGAGGCAACAGCGATACTAGCCGGGGACGCCCTGCAGGCGCTGGCATTTTATATTCTGAGTCATGACAACACGATGACCAGCAGTAGCAAGGCACGCCTGCAGATGATCGAAAAACTTTCCCTGTTTTCCGGGTCACGTGGTATGGCAGGGGGTCAGGCAATCGATCTGGCCGCAGTAGGCAAAATGCTCAACATAGCCGAACTGGAAACTATGCACATCCATAAAACCGGCGCTTTGATTAGAACTTGCGTTCAATTCTCGGCATTGAGCTCGGAACAGCTCGGCGCCGACCAGTTCAGAGCCCTCGATTCCTACGCAAAATATATCGGACTTTCATTCCAGGTACAGGACGACATACTCGACGTAATCGGCGATACCAGCACTCTGGGAAAGCCTCAGGGATCTGACTACGAGCGCAACAAACCGACTTTTCCATCGATAATAGGACTCGATGCTTCGCGCGATAAAGCCCTCGAATTGCACCACAAAGCTCTGGATGCGTTGTCGATATTTGGTGAGGAAGCCAATGTTTTAAGGTATATTTCTACCTGGTTTGTAGAGCGCACTCACTAGTCGGAATTCCCGCCGTGTTGCAGAGTAGTGAAATACAGTAGAAATTCAATAATAGACAGTTAACAAGTCGATAAAATTAATGTTATTAACCATACCTATCATCAACCGGGCCTGTTCTGGTATACCTGAACTTGCTATTTTTTCGCCGAAAGCTGGATATCACCTTTCGCATCAACCTGTGCCATTTACCGGCCTTCTGGTGAAAAGTAAGAGCTTCTTCTAATGTCATCTGAAAATTCTACGTTACTGGACAGTATTCAGTCACCAGCAGACTTACGCGCGCTCGAACAAAGTCAGTTACCGCAACTGGCTGCCGAATTACGTGAGTTCATCATTCAAAGTGTCTCCAAAACTGGCGGTCACCTGGGCTCCGGGCTCGGTTCTGTGGAACTCACCATCGCATTGCATTACCTGTACGATACACCGCATGACCGCCTGATCTGGGATGTTGGTCATCAATGTTATCCACATAAAATACTGACTGGTCGTCGCGAACAAATGCCCGGGCTACGGCAAAAGGGCGGTTTGTCCGGATTTCCAAATATCGGCGAGTCTGAATACGACCATTTCGGTGTTGGCCATTCAAGCACTTCGATCAGTGCCGCTCTCGGTATGGCAATAGCGGCTAAAGCACAGGGTATCGATCGAAAAACCGTAGCCATCATTGGCGATGGTGGTATGACGGCAGGTATGGCTTATGAGGCATTGAATCATGCCGGCAGCATCGACACCGATTTGCTGGTGATTTTAAACGATAACGAAATGTCGATATCACCCAATGTCGGTGCCATGTCCAGGTACCTGTCTCGAATCTGGTCTGGAAAAATATACGCCAATTTCCGTGCGGGAAGTAAGAAAGTATTGCAGCAAATACCCTCTGCCTGGGAATTCGCGCGTCGCACAGAAGAACATGTGAAAGGCATGATTGTTCCAGGCACCCTGTTTGAAGAACTCGGGTTTTCATATTATGGCCCTATCGACGGCCACAATTTAACTGACGTTATTCGACTGGTGAAAAATCTTCAGCAGATCCGAGGTCCGCAACTACTGCATATCGTGACCCAAAAAGGCAGGGGTTATGCCCCGGCCGAAGAAGATGCCTGCAAATTCCACGGTGTCGGACCCTTCGATCCGGCAACCGGCCAGCCAAGGTCATCGAGTAGCCCCGATGTGCAATCCTATACCCAATTATTTTCTGACTGGCTGGTGAAAAAAGGTCAGGAGGACCCGCAACTGCAGGCGATTACCCCGGCAATGCGCGAAGGCTCGGGGTTGGTGGAGTTTTCCCAACAGATGCCAGAGCGATACCACGATGTCGGCATAGCCGAACAGCACTGTGTTACGCTCGCTGCAGGTATGGCGCGCGACGGATTAAAACCCGTGGTCGCGATTTATTCTACCTTTATGCAACGCGCCTACGACCAGTTTATTCACGATGTGGCGATACAAAATCTGGACGTTCTGTTTGCTGTGGACCGAGCCGGCATCGTTGGTGCCGATGGGGCCACTCACACCGGTAGTTTTGACATCAGTTATGCCCGTTGCATTCCCAACGTAATTCTGATGGCGCCGGCAAACAGCGATGATATGTTTGAATTGCTCAATGCCGCCTATCAATACCCAGGCCCTGCACTGGTTCGTTATCCGCGCGACGCCGTAGCCAGGCCTGAAACCATCAATACCACCAATGCGGCGACTATCGGCAAGGGATTGCTAGTACGCGAGGGCTCAGACACGGCGCTATTGGTATTCGGAACCCTGCTTGATATCGCGCTTGAAGTAGCCGAAGAACTCGATCTAAGTGTCGCCAATATGCGTTTTATCAAACCGCTAGACGAGGAATTAATTAATCAACTGGCGGAAAACCATAAAAATCTGGTAACCATCGAAGATGGCACTATTTTGGGGGGTAGCGGAAGTGCGGTGCTAGAATTTCTCAATCAACAGCAATTGACCAACCGATGCCTGCGTCTCGGCCTGTCCGATAACTTTCCCTCGCATGGCAGCCGGGAACAGGTTTTGCACGATTTCGGACTCGATAAAGTTGGAATTATGGGCTCGATTATCAAATTTATTGGTAATTGAATATTAGACTCTTAAAATCCGTTATTTCTAAAAAGTACCTAAATTCCACTTGAATAGCGTTAATGATGGCGTCTTTTAGTGTATTCACTTACAATTACTAATGGTATATTGATGTTTTTTTCAACATACCATCAACCTTTGTATATTTTAGAGAGTAGTTATGTCTGACTTAGTGACTGGCACTGTTAAATGGTTTAACGACGCCAAGGGTTATGGTTTTATTTCACAGGAAGGTGGAAAAGACGTGTTTGTTCATTTTAGCGCTATACAGTCTGAAGGTCATAAAACACTTCAGCAAGGACAATCCGTTACCATGAAAGTTAGCGAAGGTGCGAAAGGCCCCCAGGCCGAAGACGTATCACCCGCTTAAGCCCAATTAGATAGGAATCCCCTAACATTAGCGTGGCTCTGGATACCAACACCGGGGCATTCGAGTTTCAGAAATAGCACGCTGCTATCTCTGGATAAGTCGGTTGTGACATAAATTCGGATAAAAAACCCACTATACCCTTAACCTACCCTGATTCATTCACCGAGTTGCTCTCCTGATCAGTATCTACATAATATGCATACACCTTGCCGCTTTATCTATCGATTTATCAGCCTGCAGATGCGAAAATAGTTTGATGAGTATTTGCCTAAAAGAACAGCGTCGGTATAATAACCGACTAATTTACTCAGGTATTACTATGCTGGATCGTTCGCTTGAATATCAATTAGTGGGCCCGCATGGCGCTGCCAGGCGTGGAAATCGGACTTCACTGCCGATCACAGGTGCGTTGCTATGAAGCAAACAGCAAACTCGGTATCGACAATTCCTGATGTCCAGGGGGCTGTCGATACACGCCAGTTAGCAATAAACAAAGTTGGCATCAAGGATATCCGGCACCCGGTGATCGTCAAAGACCGGTCGGATGGTGTACAACATACCATTGCCCAGTTCGACATGTACGTATTCTTACCCCAACAGTTCAAGGGGACTCACATGTCCCGGTTTGTGCAAATTCTTAACGATCACGCAAAGGAAATAACGGTCAATTCGTTTAACGATATGCTGAAAGAAATGGCAGAAATGCTGGAGGCTGAGTCTGGAAATATTGAAATGCGCTTCCCTTATTTTGTCAACAAAAAAGCGCCCATATCGGGCGTTGAATCACTGCTCGACTATGATGTCACGCTGATAGGTGAAATAAACAAGGGTGTCACCAATACCCGAATTAAAATTCTCATCCCGGTAACGAGTTTGTGCCCCTGTTCCAAGTCTATATCTGACTACGGTGCCCACAATCAACGTTCCCATGTGACGGTAAATGCGAAAACGAAGGGGTTTATCTGGATAGAAGAAATTATTGACATTGTCGAAAAACAGGCTTCATGCCAGCTTTACGGTTTACTCAAACGGCCGGACGAAAAATTTGTCACCGAACTCGCCTACGACAACCCCAAATTTGTCGAAGATATGGTGCGCGATATCGCTGGGGAACTCAACAAGGATGAGCGCATTCGTCAATATATACTGGAGTCAGAAAATTTCGAGTCGATACATAATCACTCGGCTTACGCGTTGATCGAGTACGACAAAGATAGTTAACCGGGCTTGCCCGGGGTCAGGGCGGTCGGTAGCGCCACCTACATTCAAAAAATAA
>CAZJEJ010000076.1:0-6741 GCA_964544945.1 uncultured Gammaproteobacteria bacterium
AGTATTTAGTGCCGCGAGACCTGATCCACGAGTATAAAAAAACGCTCCGACTTAAATTCCAGTACAGAGAAATGGAAGAAAAGTATCGGGAGGCGCAGTATACGCGTGGCAGCAGCTACAGTGTCTTTGCTTTTGGTGCTTTGATCAGCCTCAGTCTCGCTTTCGCTTATCTCGAATTCAAGGCTTTTGGCCACGAAACACAGATTCCAATGTTCGGTTTCTTACTGGTTGCAGTGCTTGCACTGGGAAACCTCGTGGTCAGCCAATTTTGCTTAAAGCCTTACCGGCTTAATCTGCGCTTACTCGCCAACGGGGTAATCGGCACCTTCGTTGTGATGGGTGCTATCTATCTGCAAAAGTACAGCGCTTATCATACGATAGAAATGACCCTGCTTTTGATCTGGCTGGCAAGTTTGAATACCGTCCGCTTCCTTCTCTCCATACTGATTAATTTGATTTTGACCACAGTGTTCCTGGCCGTCATGTACTTGACTGAGGTAACCGGCTTCTGGGTTATTCTGGTGGCCATTCTATTACTTGCTGCCTCGTTGATGGGTGGATACTTGTCTTATTTTCATGAACGACAGAGGCGCCTTTTGTATTTGCAGTCCTCAATCAACGCGAGTATGAAAAACAGGCAGGAACTTTGGTCATTTACCCTGTTCGATCTGGATATGGCCCTGAGTGGCATACTCGATTTTAAGGAAATGATCGGTGTGCTGAAAAGGTACCTCGAGCCTGTGATCGAATTTGAATCCTATATCCTTACTTCAATGGAAGGCAAGGATATAAAACCGACCGCGGATATAATCGAAGGAACTTTGTTCGAAAAGGAGGACAGGACTCTATGGTCTGAAGACCTGGTGAACAGGCTTGCTCAAACACGACAAGCTACCGTCAGTGCTGAAAGTAAAACAGTAAAAGGAATTTTTGGTATCAAAAAGGAGCAGTTTTTATCTTATCGTCTCGATGTGCCTGTGTTTAGTGATTCAAAATTGATGGGTATTATCAGCCTGCGTCGTGCTACTCGACCATTCGACGATCTGGATATGATTGCGAGTGTTAGCCTGGCCACCCAGGCGATGCTGATTTTTAAACGTTCGTCGAGGACTTCCGCATTAATTGTAGATAGTACAGTGCCAGACCCTGTAGTAGACATGCCAGACGTAACACACAGCTCTAAAATGGCGATGACCCAGTCTGCCAACATGGAAATGACCGACCATACTTTTTCAGGACCCGATGAACTCGTTGCTTCGCGTGAGATGTTGAACAAAATTAAAAAGGATGAGGATTCGGCGAAGAAAACCATTACTTTGCTCAGTCGGGAAAACGCGGACAAAATGGCACTCGATCGGTATCGTGAAGCTGCACTGGGTGGAGCCCCGCTATCCGTATTGATAGTCGAGGTCGATGGGCTATCCAAGTTACGCGAGCAGGATGGTGACCAGGTTGCCTACAAAGTTTTTGCCGCGATTGTTAAATATATATTCACCAGGGTCGACAAGGGGAAAGACGTACTCGGGCGATATGGCCAGAACGGACTCAGTATTTTACTTGCAGGAATCGATATGAATGCGGCAGAAAAATTTGCCGAGTCGATTCGCGATTTTGTCGAACGAGCGCGCTATAAAACGGCCTATGGAGAAAAGAGCGCGACCCTGAGTATTGGCGTCGCGGCAATAACCGACGATACCGGCGATTACAATTCAATGGTTAAGCGAGCCGATATGGCTCTGTTTGTCGCCAAGAAGAATGGTCGCAATTGCGTCAAGGTTCGCCTGTAGCCCGCCACGTGGATTTAGTTACTCCGTACAACTTATGAATTCTGCTAACTGGCTTGATCGATGGAAGCAGAATCAAATCGGTTTCCACGAACCAGGCGTTAATACTTACCTGCGCCAATATTTGCCAGAATTTGATCTAAAACCGGGCGATACTATCTTCCTTCCATTATGCGGTAAAGCGCATGATATCGCCTGGCTCGCGCAACAGGGATTTCAGGTGATCGGCGTGGAGTTGTCCGGTATTGCGATCGAAGCGTTTTTTTCTGAACAGGGCTTACACTGCCTGCAATCCGAGTCGGGTAAGTTTCTGCTGAGCAAATCCGATAATATCAGCTTATATCAGGGAGATTATTTCGACCTCCCGCAGGAAGTATTGACCGAGTGTAAACTGGTTTATGATCGTGCGTCATTGATTGCCTTCGATCAGCCGAATCGAGGGCGATACTGCGAATACATGCACTCCATTATTCCGTCGCGGGCCAACATATTACTAGTTACGCTCGATTACGATCAAACGCAAATGACCGGGCCGCCATTTGCCGTTTCACAAACAGAGGTCGATCAACATTATCAATCCCACTATCAGCTAGAAGAACTGGTGCTCAACGACGTACTCGATGAAAGACCTCGCTGGCGCGACCAGGGTTTGACCGCATTAACCGAAAGGGCATTTCGACTTAAACCGAGGGTGTTGCGGTGAAGTACCAGGGTAATTTGCACAAGATGCATACCAGTCTCGATGGGACAGTGATCTACCAGCTTGAGCTCTCGGGAGAAACCCTGTGCCTGAACGACTGGATAGGCAAAACAATCCGCATCGAATATCTGCAGAAAATCGAATGTATCCACTGCGGACGTAAAACAAAAACAAGTTTTGCCCAGGGCTACTGTTACCCGTGTTTTATTAAATTGGCACAATGCGATATTTGTATAGTTTCCCCCGAAAAATGCCATTTTCACCTTGGAACTTGCCGTGAACCCGAATGGGGCCTGTCGTATTGTATGAAGCCACATATCGTCTACCTGGCAAATACATCCGGTGCCAAGGTAGGGATAACGCGTGAAAGCCAGATTCCAACCCGTTGGTTCGATCAGGGCGCGATACAGGCTCTACCGATATTACGGGTTTCAAAACGTTATTATTCGGGGTTGATCGAAACAGCGTTTAAGCAGTATGTGGCCGATAAAACCAACTGGCGGAAAATGCTAAAAAACGAAGTCGAGACGCTCGACCTGTATCAAATATTCCAGAATTGCTGGCCTGCTGTGAAGTCAGAACTTGATGACGAAATAATAGAAGATATTGAAATTATCGTGAGTCCGGATGCTGTGCGGTCATTCGTGTTTCCTGCATTGCGATATCCGCAAAAGATTAATAGTTTTAACCTCGATAAATCTGCCTGCCTGGAGGGAAGACTCGATGCGATTAAGGGTCAATACCTGATCCTGGATAATGGCGTTATCAATATTCGTAAGTTTGCAGGGTATCTGGTAAGCCTGGAACGACTATAAACGTGTGGGCCCGCATATATTGTCGCCGGGTTAATAGCACAAAGGTGGTGCTTACACTCTGATAGATTGCGCTATCTCGCGTGCGAGCCACGGGCCATGAAAAATCAGGCCGCTGTATATCTGTACCAGGCTGGCGCCGAGTTTGAGTCGCATTTGTGCTTCTCCGGCAGACATGATCCCGCCAACAGAGATAATTGGAATTTCGTCCTGTAAAGCCTGGTGAAAAGCACTTAGTGTATTTCTCGATTTCTGACAAAGGGGTGCTCCACTGAGGCCACCTGCCTCGGCTGCAAAAGCGTGGTCGCTAATCAGTGGACGATCCAGCGTAGTATTCGTGGCGATGAGTCCATCAACTCGATGTTTGACCATTAGTTCGGAAATCATCGGGATTGCCCCCTCGTCGAGATCGGGAGCAATTTTCAAAGCGATGGGCCGATAGAACTGGTGATGGTCCTGTAATGCCTTGCGGGTCTCGTTGATGCCATGCAGCAGGGAATCCAGGGCCTTTTCGTCTTGCAACTGACGCAGTCCTGGCGTATTCGGTGACGATACGTTGAGGCTGATGTAGTCGGCCTCGGCATAAACTTTTTCCAGCGCCAGGCGATAATCGTCTAACGCGTTTTCTACCGGCGTGTTCTGGTTCTTCCCGATGTTGATACCCAGCACATAAGGTCTCGGGCGATTGGGTATTCGACTCAAAAGGTAATCCACGCCTTTATTGTTAAACCCCATACGATTGATAATCGCGCGATGCTGGATTAGCCTGAAAAGACGCGGTTTAGGGTTCCCATCCTGTGGTTTTGGGGTTACGGTGCCGACTTCGATGAACCCGAATCCCAGTTTGGCGAGACCTGGCAGGTAGTCTCCATTTTTGTCTAGCCCGGCGGCAAGGCCGACCGGGTTGGGAAAATCGATACCCATCACTTTAGTAGGGTTTTCAACCCGGGTTTCTGGCACCAGAGCCGGTAACTCGTTTAAAAGCTGTAGGCTAACCTCGTGGGCCAACTCGGCGTCGACCGAAAAAAGAATAGGTTTTAACAGGGAATATAACATTAAGGAGTCTTAATTATTCTCGATTAGCGCCAGTAAATCAGGGTAGTGGCTAAGGTCAGACAGCGTATCAATATCCCTGACGGTTTCAAGCATCGATATTTGATAACCCAGGGTTTGCGCATTATGCACGGTTTGTTTTAACACTTCGCAACCACCCCATTTAATCTTTTCAAAGAGTTGCGCATCGATTGTCCGGCAACCGATCAGTGCGTAGCCACCATCGTAGGCTGGGAGCAGTACGATATCATGGGTCGATAATGATTCGAAGGCGCGTTGCAAATGAATACGAGTCAAATCCAGACAATCGGAGCCTATCAAAATGATTTTATTGTCAGCGGGTGTATTTTCCTGAAGCTGGTCGTCGATTGCCTGCAACATGCGGGCCCCTAGATTGGGACCTTGTTGCAGCGTATAAGATTCCCCATTAAATATTGGGTCAGATGAATCCTCGCTGAGCCATATCTGGTACTCGTAACTCGATTGCCTGACCAGGTCTAGCGTATATTGGAGGCAATATCGGTAAACCTGTGTCGCCTTGTGTTCGCCTATATCGGCGAACAGGCGTGTTTTAACTTTACCTTCAACCGGGGGCCTGGCAAATATCTGAATCAGCGACATGGCGAGGATTATCGATATTGTTGCGGGTAATAAAATCGGTGCAGGCGTTCGGGACTGATACCGATCCAGTAGGCGAACCTGAGGCCCCACATTAGGACCACTGTTTTTACAATACCTTTCTGCTCCCATCTGCGGCTCGACGTGAGCACCGATCTTTTCGCGATAAACGGTCTGGATTTACGCCGCGCAAGTTTAGTGATCGCTACATCCTCCATGATCTGTATATCCGGATAGCCTGGGAAACTGTCAAAAAAGGATTTACGAAAACATAGGCTCTGATCGCCGGTTGCCACTTTGCTTATTCTTGAGCGAAGGTTGATAGCGGCTTCGATGATGCGCAATAGCCAGTGAGTGCCGTCCAGTTTGATGGGGAAAAACCCCCAGTCCCTTATTCGGATCACGTCTTTATACCAGTGTTCGGGCAACTCGCTGTCGGCATGCAAAAATAACAGTAATTCGCCGTTCGCTTCGTGGCTCGCAGTATTCATCTGGGTTGCCCTGCCGTTTTTGCCGGATATCACTCGACAGGGGAATTGCTGCGCGATTTCGATCGTATTGTCAGTGCTGCCACCGTCACATACGATAACCTCTATAGCAGGCTTTTCGGGTAAATGCCGAAACAGGTTGTGCAGGGTGTAGACCAGCCGTGAGCTTTCGTTGAATACCGGGATAATAATGCTAACCGATATCTCAACATGCCCGCTTCGATTCTCCAGGCCCGACAGACGCTTAGGCAATCGCTCCACCGCAGCTACTACCCTGACCTGCGGTACAACCATAACAATGATCTGCTATTCGTACTGGAATACTCGAGAAGCCATTCGCGAAAATGTCGCGAATATGCAGTGGATTGCTGGAATCAGGCGAGGTGATATTCATGTTAAGCATCTGGTTAAAATCACAATCGTAAATATAACCCTGCCAATCGATACTCAACTGGTTTTTGCACATCAATCCTGTCAGGTTGGCTGCACTAAAAGAATTTTTTAGCAAATTCATATAGTTTCTAAACTCACCCTTCGAAATCAGGGTGCTGCCGAAGCGTGCGATGGGCATGTTGGTGATGGTAAATAACTGATTGAACACGATGCCAAATTGTTCGTACAAATAGTTTTTATACTCGGTTTCGAGGTCCTTTTGAGGGGGCGGTAAATAGGGGCCAGTGGGATTGTATATCAGGGTGATCGTTAGTTTGCTTCCTTGCTGGCCATACCCCAGGTGGTTGAGCATACGCAGCGCGGTAATACTTTTCTGGTATACACCCTTGCCTCTTTGTCCGTCGACATTGTGTTCCAGGTAACAGGGTAAGGAGGCTACAATTTGTACCTGGTTGTCGGCCAGAAATTGCGCCATATTCTCAAATCCGGGTTCCAGCAAAATAGTCAAATTACAGCGGTCGATGACGTTTACATCGAAGTTTCTGGCTTCCAGGACAATTTCCTTGAATAGCGGGTTCATCTCCGGAGCACCCCCGGTCAAGTCCAGCGTATGGACTGATGGTATTTCTAGAATGGGAAACAGGTGCTCAATTGTTTCTCTGCCCATCAACTCCTTGCGCTTTGGCCCGGCGGCCACATGGCAATGCAGACAGGACTGATTGCACAGGTAACCAAGATTGACCTGCAGTATTTCGAGCGTATTGCGCGAGATGGGTGGAAAATCGGTATTCTTCAGTAATGGCCAGGTATCTTTCATATTGCTGAGGTACGGATTCAGTTAATCTGAAATAGACCTTCAATATAACATAGAGTTCCTGTCACTCAGGCAGTCG
>CAZJEJ010000076.1:6841-11125 GCA_964544945.1 uncultured Gammaproteobacteria bacterium
TGGTGCAGCGCTCTTTTCTCAAAATTAATTTTGTATGCCTGGACGAACCGAATACGAACCGATGGGTTTAAATGGCCGATAACAGTCAACCCTGCCTTTATCCACATGTGGGCGTGGCCGTGATTGTGACCTGTGGAGGAAAAGTTTTGTTTGGCAAACGTATTGTTGAGTCCGGCAAATACCAGTGGCAATTACCTGGTGGGTGGCTCGAAAAAGGAGAAATTCTCGAGCATGCGGCCCGGCGCGAAGTCAGGGAAGAAACCGGACTCGAGTTGGTTGAACCTCAGTTGGTCGCCGTCACTAACAATATTTTTTCGGACCAAAATCATTCAATATCGATTTATTTTGAGGCAGAATGTGTCAATCCTGAGTCGGTCGGTATAATGGAACCAAAAAAATGTCCAGACTGGATATGGAAAGACTGGTACGAAATATCGGATCGCCTGTATTTGCCGTTACGATTACTCAAGGAAACCGATTATCGACCGTTTTTAAGAGGTAAAAATAATGGGTACACTTGAATTTAGAAAAATAATTGTATTTTTAGGGGTTTGTGGTGGCTAAATTAGAATCTGGATTAAGTATACTGCTATAGTCAAAGGTATGAAATACAGGAATCTAGCCACGATATGAGCATAGAGTTTGAAATCGCTAGCGATCAGATCGATGGTGCCAGAGACTATCAGGAAGACGCTTACATGGTTAATCAGCTTGGTGAAGCTGAAAATGGCGATATCTGTTCTTTGGTGATTATGGCCGACGGCATGGGTGGTCATGCAGCCGGTAATGTCGCCAGCAATATGGTAATCGCAACCTTTAATAAAACCTTTCAGTCGAGTTTTCCAAGTAAAAATATAGCCGAGTGTTTAACCGAAAGTCTGAATCGTTCAAACGATCAGATTCGTGCCTCTGTCAAAGAGACGCCGGCATTAAGAGGGATGGGTTGCACCATGGTTTCTGCCTACCTGGAAGACGACAGGCTATACTGGGTTAGCGTAGGCGATAGCCATCTTTACCTGGTTCGCGATCGAGAGCTGATAAAGCAAAATGCCGATCACAGCTATGGTGCCTATCTCGACATGATGAAAGAACAGGGGATGGACATCTCCGAAAGGGAAGGCATGTCGAGAAATATGCTGATGAGCGCAATGACCGGAGAAGAAATCAGCACCATCGATGTATCTGAAGTACCCATCAAGGTTCGCCCTGGTGACAGGATTATCGTTGCGAGCGATGGCCTGGACACCCTCGGTGCGGGTGCCATCATTCAATACTCCTCCTGGTCTGCGACAGCGAAAGAATGCGTTTACGCATTGCTAAAGGCAGTCGAGGATGCAAATAAAATCAATCAGGACAATACCACGCTGATTGTCATCGACATTAAGGAACGTAAGGCAGAGGACGTGGTAGCTTTACAGGCTGCAGTCCCTGAGGAACCTGTAAGCCGAATAGCGGATGTCGAGGTTAAGGAGGAACCCAGTCCGCCACGAGAACCTCGATCTTATAAAGGACTAGTTTGGCTCTTGATTCTCGGTTTGCTGGGTGCTGGTGCATTCTTTGCCTGGCAAAAAGGACTGCTTGAGCAGATACAGGAGCAAGTTCTTGAAGTTATTGAGGCACAACAGGAAACACTGGAAGTCGAACCGATAAAGGCTACTGAGACTGAACCAGAGCCAGGGCCATCGACTACGGAGCAGGCAGATGGATTTGTGGCAGAGCCGATACCAGAACCATGGCCAGAACCGAAGCCAGAACCGCAATTTGTCGATAAATCCGACCCCTTCAGGGACAAGCTTAAATCGGGCGGCCGAGGGCCTTTGATGATACAGATACCTTCGGGCAGGTTTCGTATGGGTGGGCCTACGGGTATTATTGCTGCGGACGAGGTGCCTCGCCATGAAGTTAATATCGAGTCGATCATGGTGTCGGTCTACGAAGTGACTTTTGCCGAATACGATTTGTTCGCCAAATCTAGCAAGCGCAAGCTTCCCGATAGTAGTGGTTGGGATCGAAAAAACCATCCGGTGACTGATATCTCCTGGGACGATGCGCTCGCCTATACTAAATGGTTGAGTAAGCAAACCGGTAAAATATATCGACTTTTATCCGAATCAGAGTGGGAATATGCTGCACGGGCTGGAACGACTTCATCGTTCTGGTGGGGAACCTCTGCAGGGTCTAGCAATGCACACTGTTTTGATTGTAAGAGTGACTACAACACCAGCAAACCAGCGAAAGTGGGAACCTATAAACCTAATCAGTTTGGCCTGTACGATACTGCGGGCAACCTGTTTGAATGGGTGCATGACTGTTACCATCGCAATTATAAAGATGCGCCCACCGATGGGTCGGTATGGGAAGGTGGCGACTGCAATGTCCGGGTAGTCAGGGGAGGGGCTTTCCGCAGTCCGGCCAGCTCGATGCGTGTCGAGAATAGAGAGAAGTTTCCAAGCAATCGGGGGCAGTACAATGTCGGTATACGCGTAGCCCGAGAATTGTGAAGTATTTGTAATATATCGGCGTGCGAGACGATAGTTAACAGAGGCATCGATGATTGACTGGAATCGTATCGATACTGTCTTGCTCGATATGGATGGCACGCTGCTGGATTTGCACTTCGATAATTATTTTTGGCAGGAATACCTGCCTGCTCGCTACGCCGAAATCAAGCAGCTGGATGCGCAACAGGCGAAACAACAATTAAATCAAATAATCCGGTCTGTACAAGGGACTTTAGACTGGTATTCAACCGATTACTGGAGTGAAATACTGGATCTTGATATTGTCGAGCTAAAGCACGAAGTCAGCCACAAGGTAGCTATCCGGCCCTGCTGCGAGGATTTTCTAGACGCGTTGCAAAGAGCCGAAAAAGATGTCGTCATGGTAACCAATGCCCACCAGGATAGCCTGGAGTTGAAAATGGGAAAAACCGGCATAGCCGAGAAATTTGATCGTTTGATATCGGTACACGAATTTTCACTGCCCAAGGAAAATCCAGACTGCTGGCACGAAGTACACAAAATGCATCCGTTTGATCGCAAAAGAACCCTGTTGATCGACGATAACCTGAAAGCCTTACAATCGGCACTGGATTATGGCATCGACCATGTGCTGGCTATTTACCAACCGGATTCAAAAGCCCCTCCTCTGGATGTCATGCATTTCCCGGCAATATATTCGTTCGAAGAGATTATGCCGGTATAACTAAGCTACACCAACGATACACGCCAGTATCCGCTTGTCTGTTTGTTTTTGTACTGGGAATGATTTGAAATGTGTAATTATTTCCGACTGTAATGTGCCCTTAGCCAATATCAACTTTTTGCGTATATCTTTAAGTAGCAATGGTCGATTTCTTGGTTGTTTCAGTTCTTCGTACCAAACCGGCCTAATGATATCCAGCCATCTTGCGGCAACTTCGTCCCAGTCAGGTTGGTTGTCCGAGGCGTCGATGGTCAGCATACTCAGTATTCGATCAAAATAATCGACTTCTTCCTGGTTAGACTCTTTTGCAGATGTTTTTATGTAGGATTCCAGAACCAGTTGCATTTCCTTTAAAGCCCGTTGTTTTTTACGAGATAATAAGCTGCGTTCCATTTTTGCCACTAAGCCGATAAACGTATGTAATACAGTGCCAGCTTTTTCGTCCATGGCAATATTCTCAATATCTGCATTTAAGGACTGCCTTAATTCGTCAACGACAGCGTCAAGTTCGGTGATTGGTTTTGCATTATAGCCTGGCAGAAAAACCCAACGCGGTGCTCCTAGCATACCTGCGGTCAAACAAAAAAATGCCCAGGGCTTTTTAGCACTGACCAGACTTACCCTGGAGAGGACGCGCACTTTAACGCGTCGATAAGCCTCATAAATGTCCGGCTCAACAAGTGAATTTTCGCCATGTACCAACTTACGAACGTTTTCAAATGCATCGCTAATTCCGTCCCAGTTGTCAATTTCTGTAGTTTTCTCAAATTCCTGAATCATTTCTTTCGCAGAGACAACCGAAACGCGAGATTGCATGCTCTCGGGCAATGGTAGGTTGGAGCCGAGTAAATTTTCGACTGTTTCAAACCTTTCGATAAACCTGTCATCAGACGACAGCGCGAACTCCTCCGCGTCTTGTGGCCACCACGCTTCGATACGTTTATGTGGACTATCCATACGATCAATGCGTCCAACACGTTGCTCAGCGATGCGCACCACACTAGGCATATCCAGATGAACCACCGAAGATGCCTGCTGCAAGTTCACTCCTTCGGAGAGACTATCGGAGCATAATCCTAT
>CAZJEJ010000077.1:0-3105 GCA_964544945.1 uncultured Gammaproteobacteria bacterium
TTAATGGTGACGGATGGCCATTAACGTGCAAGACGATACCCACGTTACCATGATATTCGAAAGGAATGCTGACTTCTCCCCGGTAAGTCATTTGATTATCTCTAATATCTGCACTATCCAGGGTGGCCGGGAAGGCCGGTAGCTCGTCTGGGATCTGGTATAAGTCGTCTATTGCAAGGTGCCCCTGGCCATACCAGCGTGTGTCGCTTTCGGCATCATCCATATTTTTAACGATAATCGCGTGTTCGACGAAGATTTTGACACGGCTTTCGTCTCGCTCAATAGCGCCAACGGTCATACCCTTAAATTGCATGCTACGGACGCTCAAATCGACCCTCCAGGCAGGTTATCAAATGGTCGCTGTTTATCATGGGTCGCTATAGTAGCCCAGTTCGTGCGTTTCCATGATCAATTTTAGTATCGACCAAAAAGGTATAATGCGGTGATCTGTATTCTTTATTGAGTCGAAAAAATTGAGGAAATCCCCCTCTCCGGCCTGGTAATTGCCCCGTTGAATCGAGTTCAATAACCGGGACAATCCGGCAGATAGCGGTTCTATAACATTAGCTGCCTCACCCATAAATTCTTCGTCATATTCGATAGCAGCACGCAAATCCTCGACCTCGTCCAGGGCCTGGTTGATGAGATAAATAAACTCGCCCCGATTGCGAGCCCTGGTTCTAACGTGCATGGTTTTATCCTGACCTGATTTTGAAATCAATAAATTATCGCACTGGAAATTTCCCGGGTAAAGAAAGACTGCCGGGCCTTCCTAAGGAATTTCTGCCCCTGTAGGTGATACCCATACAGGTGAACTAGTGCAATTATCTAGCCCGGATACTTAAAGTGCAAGAAGCGTGCTGAATACGACATACTATTGTCGCCGGGTTAATAGATAACTTATTCCCGTTTTAAGTGGTGAGCAAGCGCATGACTTTAGCCTGGCTCGCTTAAAAAAATCTATGCATCTGCCGTTGCCATTTTCGCAAAACTCGTCCGCAGGCAGTCAATATCCTGTACGCTTATTTTCCTGATGTTCAAAAGGCAAAAATCCGTTATAATCAGTCGCGTTTATACGATCTACCCGAAAAGCAGGCGCGCGATAGTTGTAAATTCCAAACTTGTTGTTATTTCAGTGATTTATTCACGTTATCTCATGATATAGATTGATTTTTTTACGAAAATCGCCGAACATGACGCCTTTTCTGGCAAAAAATTATTTACCAGCTAGAATTCCCTTTGTTAACAGTTTTTTAGGACACCAATTTTGATTAAGCAGCGCACCCTGAAGAATGCGATTCGTGCCATGGGCGTCGGATTGCATACAGGGAAAAAAGTATATTTAACCTTACGCCCCGCACCCGTTGAATCGGGTATTAGATTTAGAAGAATCGACCTCGAAGAACCCGTCGAAATCCTGGCGCGACCCGAAAATGTAGGGGACACTAACCTGTCAACCACACTGGTCGACGGTGACGTGAGAATTTCAACCGTCGAACACCTGTTGTCGGCCATTGCTGGTCTCGGCATCGATAATGCTTACGTTGACCTTAGCGCAGACGAAGTCCCGATCATGGACGGCAGCGCCGGACCTTTCGTGTTTCTAATTCAGTCGGCTGGCATCGTCGAGCAAAATACCGCTAAAAGATTTATCCGCATTAAGAAAACCGTACGGGTAGAGGACGGGGACAAATGGGTCGAATTCAAACCCTTCAACGGATTTAGGGTTAGCTTCCAGATTGATTTTGACCACCCACTGTTTACCAGTCAAAAACAAACTTGCGATATTAATTTTTCGACTACTTCTTTCGTCAAGGAAGTTAGCCGGGCCCGCACATTCGGTTTTCTAAAAGACATCGAAACCCTGAGGGCGAACAGTCTGGCCCTGGGCGGCAGCCAGGATAATGCGATCGTTCTGGATGACTATCGCGTGTTAAACGAAGATGGCCTACGTTATGACAATGAATTTGTTAAGCACAAAATTCTAGATTCGATTGGAGATCTCTACCTGTTGGGACACAGTCTAATCGGAGCTTTTTCGGGCTACAAATCTGGTCATGCGCTGAATAATCGGTTACTGCTGACTTTACTGGAAGATAGTGAAGCCTGGGAAGAAGTTACCTTTGATGATGCAGCGAGCGCGCCAATTTCTTACGCGCAACCAGTAGAGGCCGTGTAGGTAACTTGATGTGAATATCCTTTTCCTGTCATCTAAGAAAGGCAAAATAGGCAACCTGAATCTGGACAGGTTTCTGCATTTGTCACTGATGATCGGAATTATAGGTGGTATGGTAGCAGGTGCGGCTTACTGGGGTTACCAGCTTAACCCAAATCAGGATAGTCAGAAGTTGGTAAAAGAGTGGCAACAACAGATTCGCCAACAACAGGTACAGCTTCAATATCTCAGGCAGGAAGCCGATGCTGACGTTGATGCACTATCTTCCAGGCTTGGCCTGTTACAGGCTCATGTGATGCGATTAGACGCGCTCGGTCAGAAATTAATTCAAATGGCAAATATCGACAAGGGTGAGTTCGACTTCGGCAATATACCGGCCCTCGGTGGTCCCGAAACTTTATCCCAAAAAGCGTCGGATATTTCTGAACTCACAAGCGCTATCGAGCAACTGGGCCTCGAACTTGAAAAGCGTCAAAATCAACTGGTATATCTCGAAGGTCTGGTGATGAATAAAAATCTGCAAAAAGAGGTGCAACCTAGTGGACGCCCAATTCTGAAGGGCTGGTTATCTTCTTATTATGGCATGCGTACCCATCCCATATCGGGCAAAAAGGAAATGCATAAAGGTATCGATTTTGCCGGTGAAACGGGAGGGGCGGTCATCGCGGTCGCCAAGGGCGTTATTACTTATGCGGGCAAGCGATGGGGATTTGGTAAAATCGTCGAAATTGCACATGGTAATGGTTATGTTACCCGCTACGCGCACAACTCGCGCATCCTCGTTTCGGTAGGCGATACTGTAGAAAAAGGATTTCAGATAGCAGAAATAGGATCTACCGGCCGCTCGACCGGGCCTCATGTCCATTTTGAAGTGATGAAAGACGGCCGTCCGATCAATCCGGTGAAATTTATTCAAGCATCGAATTGAT
>CAZJEJ010000077.1:3205-5830 GCA_964544945.1 uncultured Gammaproteobacteria bacterium
AGCCAGCGCGTTGCTAAAATCAACCAGCTTGAAGCCGGTATGCAGGCGCTCGATGATGAGCAACTCGGTCAAAAAACAGTCGACTTGAAGCAAAGATTTGCAGCGGGGGAAACGCTGGATCAATTGCTCGATGAAGCATTTGCCGTTTGCAGGGAGGCTTCGGTCCGCGCCTTAAATATGCGTCATTACGATGTGCAGTTAATCGGCGCAATGATTTTGAATAACAATCAGATTACCGAAATGCGTACCGGAGAAGGTAAGACTCTGGTAGCAACACTCGCAGTCTATTTAAACGCTCTGAGTGGCAAAGGGGTTCACATTGTCACTGTTAACGATTATCTGGCCGAGCGCGATGCAGCCTGGATGGGGCAAATCTATCAGTTTCTGGGGCTGAGTGTCGGTGTTGTACTTAGCACCATGGACTACGAGACCAAGCGCGAAGCCTATAATTCCGATATTACCTACGGCACCAATAATCAGTTTGGTTTCGACTATATGCACGACAACCTGACTTTTACCCTGGACGAGCGGGTACAGCGTGATCTCAATTTTGCCATCGTGGACGAGGTCGATTCGATTTTAATCGACGAGGCGCGTACCCCGTTAATCATTTCAGGACAGGCCAGTGACAGCTCAGACCTGTACACCAAAATCAATCGCATTATCCCCAGGTTTGTCAAGGTGGAAACCGAAGATGGTCCGGGTGATTACACCGTAGATGAAAAATCAAAACAGGCATTTTTAACCGAGCAGGGGCACGATAGCGCTGAAGGCCTGATGGTCGAGGCAGGTCTTTTAACCCAGGGTGAGAGCCTGTATGACGCCTCTAATATGGCGCTGGTACATCATTTAAACGCTGGTCTGCGCGCCCACGCGATTTATATTCGCGATGTGGACTATATCGTTCAGGACGCACAAATAGTCATTGTTGACGAATTTACCGGTCGCACCATGACAGGCAGACGATGGTCCGAGGGTCTACATCAGGCTATTGAAGCCAAGGAAAATGTCAATATTCAGCACGAAAACCAGACTATTGCGTCGATCACATTTCAGAATTATTTTCGCCTCTACGACAAGCTCTCCGGCATGACCGGTACCGCGGATACCGAGGCTTTCGAGTTTCAGCAAATATACGGTCTAGAGGTGGTCGTGGTACCGACCAACCAGGAAATGATACGCGAAGACTTCGGGGATTTAATTTATTTAACGGTGCGCGAAAAATTCAATGCAATTATTGGCGATATCAAGGATTGTATCACCCGGGGACAGCCGGTGCTGGTAGGAACGACATCGGTCGATGCGTCCGAAGTGCTGTCAGAATTACTCGATAAGGAAAAAATTAAACACCAGATTCTAAATGCCAAGCAGCATGAACGCGAAGCAAAAGTCATAGCTGATGCGGGCATAGCTGGAACGATCACGATAGCAACCAACATGGCAGGTCGGGGTACCGATATCGTACTGGGTGGTAATCTTGAAGTTTACCTGAAGGAAATTCCCGAAGATCAAACCGAACAACGCGAGCAATTAAAGCTGGAGTGGCAGGGTCGTCACGACAGGGTAATAGAGGCAGGTGGACTCCATATTATTGGTACCGAGAGGCACGAATCACGGCGTGTCGATAACCAGCTTCGTGGCCGCTCCGGACGTCAGGGCGATCCGGGATCGACCCGGTTTTACCTGTCCATGGAGGATAACCTGATGCGAATTTTCGCCTCGCAAAAGGTTTCGGGGTTGATGCAAAAGCTTGGCATGGAAGAAGGGGAAGCGATCGAGCACCCCTGGGTGAGCAAGGCTATAGAAAATGCGCAACGCAAGGTGGAGGCACATAACTTCGACATCCGTAAGCAATTGCTACAATACGATGACGTAGCGAACGACCAGCGTAAGGTAGTTTACCAGCAACGCGATGACCTGTTGCATGCTGAAGATATCGGTGACGCGATTAAAAATATGCGCCTCGACGTTTTGGAGTCGGTATTCAGAAATCATATCCCGGCTAATGCCATGGAAGAACAGTGGCAGATCAGTGAACTTGAACAATCATTAATGAATGAATTTGGCGTCGAGTTGCCTGTACATCAATGGATTGAAGCCCAGGAAACCGCCGACGATACAGTCATCCTCGAACAAATAGTCGAACACTTCGAGAAAGAATACCGGGCGAAGGTCGATTTACTCGGCGGGGATATCTTTAGCCGCTATGAAAAAGAATTGATGTTACTGGTGCTCGATCGACACTGGAAAGAGCATATTGCGGCGATGGATTATTTACGCCAGGGAATCGGATTACGTGGCTATGCGCAAAAGAATCCGGTACAGGAGTACAAGCGCGAATCCTTCGAAATGTTTACCGACATGCTCGAAGGTATAAAGTACGAGGCGATTCAGGCGCTTACGAGAGTGCAGATTAAAAGCGAAGCAGAAGTCGAAGCGATGGAGCAAAGTCGCGGCGGCAGCGAAAATGTCAAAATGGAACATGAGAATGCTGAAAATCCATTGAGTAGCCAGGAACAGGAGGAGAGCGTAAAGCAGCCGTACGTCAGAAAGGAAAAGAAAGTTGGCCGCAATGAACCATGCTGGTGTGGGTCAGAGAAAAAATTTAAGCAATGCCACGGAAAA
>CAZJEJ010000077.1:5930-9087 GCA_964544945.1 uncultured Gammaproteobacteria bacterium
ATGCCGGTCGGACTAAAAAAACCTGGATCGTTAATAGCAGTAAACGGTCTTCGGCTAGGCGCGATACATAGCGGTATCAAATCAGATGCGGGTAAAAAAGATCTGGTTCTGATCGAATTATCCAGCACATCCGAGCTGGCCGCTGTATTTACTACCAATAAATTTTCCGCGGCACCGGTCGTGGTGGCGAAGGAACATTTGGCGAACGGAGATCCATTGCGTTACCTGCTGATCAATTCGGGTAATGCGAACGCGGGAACCGGTGAGGAAGGTTACCGGGACGCACTAAAATGCTGTGAAGAAATTGCCCGGTACCATGAGTTACCACGTGGTTCGGTATTACCTTTCTCGACAGGTGTCATTGCAGCGAGGCTCCCGGTCTCAAGTATCGTTCAAAGTTTTCCGGTTTTGTTCGAACAGTTACGCGAAGACCATTGGCTGGATGCCGCGCAGGGTATTATGACAACCGACACCTTGCCCAAGGCGATTAGTGAACAGGTCGATATCAGGGGGGGGAAGATCACTATCACCGGAATCTCAAAAGGGTCGGGGATGATCAAACCCGATATGGCAACACTGTTGGCCTTCATCGCTACCGATGCCGCTATCGACCGAACAGTCTTGCAAGCTATTCATAAACGGGCGGTTGACTGTTCCTTCAATTCGATTACCGTCGATGGAGATACTTCGACTAATGACGCCTGTATTTTAATAGCGACCGGCGAGTCAGGGGTGACAATTGACGAGGATGCCCAGGGTTTTGTCGATGCCCTGACTCGTGTATACCAGCATTTGGCGCAGTCTATTATCCGGGATGCAGAAGGTGCGACGAAATTTGTCGAAATCGAAGTGCAGGGTGCCAGTTCCATCGCCGATGCGCGCGAAGTAGGTTATACCGTTGCACATTCGCCATTGGTAAAAACAGCGCTTTTTGCCTCCGATCCAAATTGGGGTCGAATCCTGGCGGCGATAGGACGAGCCAGAATCGAAAACCTCGATGTCAGTCGAATAGATCTCTACCTGGGAACTACCTGCCTGTTGAGAAAGGGTCTTCCGGATAAAACCTATCGTGAAGAGATGGGGCAAAATGAAATGGACAGGGAAGATATCAGAATTGTCGTTAAGCTGGGGCAGGGTGAGCATGCTGCCACAATCTGGACCTCCGATCTATCCTACGACTACGTAAAAATTAACGCCGAGTATCGAAGTTAAAGAACCCTCGAATATGCCAGGTTCTTTGCCTTTTTATCATGTCGTAGCAGCGATAGTCTGGCAACCTGAAAAAGACAATACTTTCCTGATTGCAAAGAGACAAAAAGGGAAACATCTCGCAGGGTTCTGGGAGTTACCAGGGGGCAAACTCGAACCCGGTGAATCGCGATTAAAAGGCTTACGGCGAGAACTCAAAGAGGAACTCAACATTCACTGTACCGATACCCGGCCTTACCAACAGGTTCGCCACGATTATAAGGATCGGTCGATTTTACTGGACGTGTGGGAAGTCAGAGCTTTCGAGGGTGTGGTAGAAGCGTGCGAAGGCCAGGAAGTTCACTGGGTCAAAGTGGAAAATATCGGCAGATACCGGTTTCCAGAAGCCGACCAACCTATACTAGATACTATAAAGAACAACGCGAAAGTAAAAAGGGTACATCATCCTTAACTTGCGATGGTACCTCATCGATCGATTGCGAGCTTAAAAATCTAACCGAGAACCGGTGTTTCCCCGCACTAATTTCAGGGTAGAAGGGTTTGCCTGCAGGTAGGGTGATACGGACCAGCTGACTAGAATGTTGGGGAACCAGTGATTGCTGGAAAAATCCTTTTTCAGCGATTACCTGTTTAGGTGTACTGCTGTCACGAATGACACTCAATATGAGTCCGATCACCGATTCAAGCTCCAAATAAGGGGTTGCCCAGCGTTTTAAATCAGACAATCTTTGTGCATGGGTCTGGCTTAACCAGTATCCTAATTGAGGCAAATCGAAATCACAGCTACCGCCTGGAATCGAGGTTCGTTGTTTGATCGTTAGCAGGAAATCGACTTGCTTAATATGTATGCCGAGCTTGCCACTAAGCCGATGGATTTGATCGATTGCATTTCTCTGCTTGCTCAAAACCAGGTCAAGCTTCGCCTTGTCAACGCCTTCTTTTGACGCTAGCGCTTTCAGTGCACTGTGCTGGCGCTCCAGTTCCTTCAGGAGCTCCTGTTTTAAATTGCCTCGTTCCAGTAATGCAGTAATTTCCAGGATGCCGAGGAGGGCGCTATACCCGCTCCAGTCACCTTTTAATCCGCTAAAGTAGTGGAACCTTTGCATCAATGTTTCGACGCGCAAACAGGTACGAATGCGCTCGTTTAACGGTTGTTCGTAAGTTTGGCTTTTAGCGGGCATTATTGCTTGTTAGTCGTCAAGGTCGGCGATTATAGCTGAAAGTAAAGGAAAAATACCCTCAGTGAGTGGTTCGTGAATTACCTCTCAATTATTGTTGGGCCTGGAAAGCGATAGATAATGTTGGTGCAGACCGATTACCTGCTCCTCCAGGTCTTGATTTTGATCATTTCCTATGACATCGTCAGCCAGTTTTAAGCGTTCCTGATTGCTCCATTGCTGAGCGAGCATTTTATTCGCCAGCTCAGGATGGATATTATCACGATGGGTTAAACGCTCAATCTGAGTTTTTTCTGAACAGTCGACCACCAGTATGCGGTCGACCAGAGATTGAAAATTGGCTTCAAATAAAAGTGGAACTACAACAATGACATAGTCGCCAGAGTTATTCTGGGCAATTTGATGCCGGGCTTTCCGATATATCATCGGATGAAGTATCGTTTCCAGCCATCGCCTTTCGGCCTCGCTGGAAAATACCAAAAGCCGCAACTGGCGTCGATCTATTTGCCTGTCTTGCTGAATTATCTCGTCACCGAAATGTTCTACGACCTGCGTATATCCTGGTTGATCGATCTCAAGTAACTGGCGGCTTAGAATATCGGTATCTACGATTGGGATACCCTGTTGGGAAAATAGATTACTGATAGTGGTTTTTCCCGAAGCAATACCACCCGTCAGACCAATTTTGAGCATGATGTCCCGGCTTACAGGAGCCTAAAATAAAACTGTGAAATTTCGGTACCCCACAACAGGCTGATCCAGCCTGCCGC
>CAZJEJ010000077.1:9187-11054 GCA_964544945.1 uncultured Gammaproteobacteria bacterium
CTGGTTTCAAGGTCGATAAAAATATTAAAAAAGGACAGGAAAATCCCTAGCCACATTAATGGCAAGGTGATGCTGTCTGGCAGTATTTTATGCCCGATATCGATACCACTGGCGGCGACCAGGCACCAGCTAAATACCAAAGCAGCTATTGCCTGTAAGCTGACGCCAAAATGCCATCCGACTACCAGGGAAATCAGTGCGACAAATATTTCAACCAGTGGGTACTGGCTAGAAATTGGTGCCCCACATCCGGCACATTTACCCCGCAATATCAGGTAGCTCAGAACCGGGATATTTTCGCTAGCGCTTATTTGGTGTCCACAATGGCCACACCGGGACCTGGGTACTACCAGGTTGAATGATTCAGAATCGGGCTTGCCTGGTGGTTGCTCAAGAAATTCGAGGCAGTCATGACGCCATTCCCGCTGCATCATTACCGGTAACCGATATATGACTACATTTAGAAAACTACCAATGCAGAGGCCTAAAATAAATAAGCTAGTGAGGTAAACGCCAGGAAATTGCTGGAAAAATGAGGCCAGGTCTCCAATCAATTCGAATGATCCTATACTACCGAACCCAGCTTGAATATCGGCAGGTACATGGCGATGATCAAACCACCGATCAGTACCCCGAGTACTGCCATAATAATCGGCTCCAGTAGTGATGTCAGGGCATCGACCGCGTTGTCTACTTCGGTTTCATAAAAATCGGCAACCTTGGCCAGCATCGAATCAAGCGAACCTGCTTCTTCACCGATGGATACCATTTGAATTGCCATATTGGGAAACAGGCCGGTGTTGCGCATCGAAGTTTGCAGCTGGGTGCCTTGTGAAACCTCGTCTCTTATCTTTAGACTGGCTTTAAAATATATAATATTGCCACAGGCGCCAGCGACCGATTCCATCGCTTCCACCAATGGCACGCCGGCTGCGGACATGGTTTCAAGTGTACGGGAAAACCGGGCGATCGCCGATTTGGTGGTAATATCACCGATTATCGGAGCTTTTAGAGCTATTCGATCAAAAGCTTCCTGCACTTTCGGAGAAGTTTTCTTGATGCGCAATACGATATATACGGTACCCGCTATGGTGCCGCCAATGACCCACCACCAGGCCTGCATAAATTCAGAAATCCCAATAACAAATAATGTCATGGCAGGCAGATCAGCACCAAAAGAATCGAATAAGTCCTGAAACTGGGGTACTACAAATACCAGCAAAATCGTGGTTACGATAAATGCCACAATCAATACCGCGATTGGGTAAAACAGTGCCTTCTTTACCTTTGCTTTCAATGCCTCGGTTTTTTCCTTGTAGGTCGCGAGCTTGTCGAGCATGGTTTCGAGTGCACCGGATTGCTCTCCGGCCGCTATCAAATTGACGAATAACTGATCGAAATAGAGGGGTTGCTTGGACAAAGCTTCGGCTAGCGGAACACCCCCTTCGACCTCAGACTTGATCCCCATGATCATTTTTTGAACCGATTTGTTATCGTTGCCCTGGCCTATAATTTCAAACGACTGTACCAACGGTACCCCGGCATGCATCATGGTCGCCATCTGGCGTGCAAATATTGCGATGTCAGAAGGTTTGATTTTAGCCGTACCGCCAAACAAAGGTTGTGGTTTCTTCCGCACCTTGAGCGGATTAATACCTTGTTTACGCAGCGCGCCTTTGGCCAGTGCATCGCTTAAGGCGTAAATTTCACCCTTGACTCTGGCGCCCGCGCGGTTAGTGCCTTCGTAATTGAACTCGACCTTTTCTGCTGCTTTTTTTTTGGCCATCTATGGTTTCCTTCTCGCTTAGTCCCTGGTTACTCGGTTGGCTTCTTCGAGACTGATCAAGCCATTTTTTACTTTCTTGAG
>CAZJEJ010000078.1:0-11045 GCA_964544945.1 uncultured Gammaproteobacteria bacterium
ACCCAGATCTGGCTTAACGGGGTTTGCCTGTTGATGATAATTTGACTGCCGTTATTGAATTCGAGTGTCAAGATATCGCCAGCATTATCATAATCGATGTCGGCGCCCGTGGCATCGATCGCTTCCTCGATCGCCAGCATCGTTTGTTCAGCTAACTCGTTGAATTGTGATTCGTTCAAATCAAAAGTACCTTATGTGATTATTCGCCATATGTTGTAGGGCCGAATTCATTCGGCCATTAATCAGCCGCCGCCGGTCGAATAAATTCGACCCTACATGATTCGCTATATTCTGTAGGGCCGAATTCACTCGGCCATTAATCACCCGCCGCTGGTCGAATAAATTCGACCCTACAATTTCGGATCGATGGAATAATTTCAAACCTAGCGCACCCTGTAGGGCCGAATTCATTCGGCCATTAATCACCCGCCGCTGGTCGAATAAATTCGACCCTACATGATTCGCTATATTCTGTAGGGCCGAATTCACTCGGCCATTAATCGGCCGCCGCCGGTCGAATAATTTCAACCCCAGCGCGCCCTGCTTAATCTTGTTTAAAAATCAGGGACAGCGAATTAACACAGTATCTTTCGCCGGTTGTTTCGCGCGGTCCATCATTAAACACGTGGCCCAGATGGCAGCCACAATTATCGCACATCACTTCGGTACGGCGCATTCCCAGCGTGCCGTCCTGCGCGTAGCGAATCAGGCTTTCCGACACCGGTCGGTCAAACGATGGCCATCCTGAACCCGAATCGTACTTGTTATTGGATCGAAACAGGGTTTCGCCACAACATTTACAAACATAGGCGCCAACGCGCCTGTTATCATTGTACTCGCCCGTGAATGGCGGTTCGGTACCTTTTTCGCGACAAATGAGGTATTCCTCGGGAGTGAGCTTATCGTGCCATTTTTCGTCGTCTTTCATTACCATCCATTCCTTCCATACCAACGCTATCAGGCTATTGCTCCTGGTACAGCTCCTTGCCGTCGACCAGATATATCCAGCCCTTTGCAATACGATAAATCAACCAGATCATGACTATTCCCAGAACTGCATAGCCAACCATCAGGAACAGGGTCATCATCCCGAGTACGATCCACAACAGCCCGTACCAGAAAGTGTTTTTTTGCCAGATAAAATGCGACTCTAGCCAGGTACCCTCCACGTCTTTATCCTTGACATAATTGATAATGACCCCGAGCAGCGCGGTGATCAGCACAACGAATGAAAGCGCCTGCAATATATAGACCGTGTAGGTATATTTCTTGAGATTTTGATCGGTTTTGAATTGATTCATATTTATTCAGGCAATTTAATTTAACCCAGGGGAACCGCCGATCGGGTCATCGCTGATTAACAACTCGAACCCGGCCCGATCGAGTACTTCGACGCCGAGTGCTTCCGCCTTGCTTACTTTAGAGCCGGGTTTTTCACCGGCTATAACAGCGCTGGTTTTAGCCGAAACGCTGTTGCTTACCTTTGCACCTTTTGCCTTTAATAGTGCAGCGGCCTGGTCGCGACTCAAGTCTTCGAGCGTTCCGGTAATGACGTAAGTTCGCCCCGTTAACGGTTGACTGTCTGCCTCGTCAGGAGATTCGATTTCCGGCCAGTGGATACCCTGTTTTATCAAATCCTGGACGATATCACGATTTTCCTCCTGGGCAAAAAATCGCACGATATTCTCTGCCACCACCGGCCCGACATCGTCGACCTGTTGCAGCCTGTCACTATCTGCCTGCACGATCGCGTCTATCGATCCGAGCGCATTGGCCAACGCTTCGGCCGTAGCCTCGCCCACCTCGCGTATACCAAGAGCAAAGATAAAGCGCGCGAGCGTCGTTGACTTGCTGGTTTCCAATGCGCGCAGCAAGTTGCTTGCAGACTTTTCCGCCATACGTTCCAGCCCAGCAACCCGAGGAAGTTGCAGATGGTACAAGTCGCCTATTGACTGGATCATTCCGAGTTCGACCATTTGCTCGACCAGCTTGTCGCCAAGACCCTCGATGTCCATTGCCTTGCGGGAGGCAAAATGCTTGATCGCTTCCTTTCGTTGCGCCGCACAGACCAGCCCACCGCTACAGCGCCAGGCAGCCTGGCCTGCCTGCTGCACGACTTCAGAGCCACAAACCGGGCACTGTGCTGGCATTTCTGGTAACGGAAAATCGCCTGTACGTTCGCTCGCTACCGGGGATACGACTTCGGGGATCACGTCCCCCGCCCTGCGCACGACGACTATATCGCCGATACGAATATCCTTTCGATGTATCTCATCCATGTTGTGCAGGGTTGCGTTGCTAACCATAACCCCACCGACAGATACTGGCGCAAGCCGGGCTACCGGTGTTAGCGCGCCGGTACGCCCAACCTGGAAATCGACATCGAGCAAGCGTGTCATCACTTCCTGTGCCGGAAACTTGTAGGCCACCGCCCAGCGTGGCGCCTTTGCAACATTACCCGCCCGCAGCTGATGCCTGGTGTCATCGAGCTTGAACACTACGCCATCGATATCGAATGCCAGCGAATCACGTTGTAGCAGTATTCGCTGATAGTATTCAAGACACCCCCGTACTCCCTCGACGCACGCTATATAGGGGCTTATGGGTAGTCCGATGGACTTCAGAAAAAGCATTCGCTCGTATTGGCTGTCGGGTAATTCGTAGCCTTCGATCCAGCCGATCGCGTAGCTGCAAAAGGTCAACGGCCTGCTCGCGGTAATTCTTGAATCGAGCAGGCGTAAACTACCCGCAGCGGCATTTCGCGGATTGGCGAACACCTTGCCATCGTTTCTTTTCTGAGATTCGTTGAGCGCCGCAAAACCGGCGCGCGCCATGTAGACTTCACCACGGACTTCGATGCCAGGTGGCACGGAGTCGCCAGGCAACTGGAGCGGTACCGAGGGTATGGTTCTTGCGTTGGCGGTAATATTTTCACCCGTTTTTCCGTCGCCGCGCGTGGCGGCACCCACCAGCCTGCCCTGCTTGTATAGCAGGCTTATTGCGAGACCATCCAGCTTCGGCTCCGCTGTATAGCTCAGTGGCTCATCGCCCAGGCCCAGTTTATCGCCCAGGCGTTTTTCGAAAGCATACATTTCACTTTCGTCAAAGGCGTTGTCGAGTGACAACATCGGCATTCGATGTTGAACGGTTTCAAAATGCGTTGCCGGCTCGGACCCGACGCGCTGCGTGGGTGACTCGCTTGAGACAAGCTCTGGATATTGCTGCTCTAGCGTCTGCAGTCGGCGGTATAGTTCATCGTAGGCCTGATCGGTGATTTGTGGATCGTCAAGCGCATGGTAGTGGCGATTGTGCGCGTTTATTGCATCCCTGAGCGACGTAACTTCGGAAATCACCTGATCTGGAACAGCCATGGGGCAAGTACTAAGGCCTCAGCCGTTTCCTGACTTGCGTGACTTCGCTGATAGTTAGCAAGTCCTGGCTCGACTGGTATACCTTGACATTCAATACCCGAACCAACTCGTCGATTTTTTTCAACATGATTTCGTAGGATTTTCCAGCGTCGCTGGTGGCATCCAGGTCAAAAAAGCAGATGAAACCGAGCGTGTTAAAATCGAGTTGCTCGACCCCGGCAAAATCACCCGGCTCGGAAAGACTGGCGACGGTAAATTGCACTTCATCGTGCTGGCGAAACTCCAGGTAATTCTCCTCGTTGACCAAAAGCCCGACGTGGTTTATCGCATTAACAATTTCTTCGCCGGTTATCAACCTGTGGTCAGGGTGTTTGAGCAAATAGCTAATCACCCGTTCGTCTTCGATACTGGCTACCACGTCTGCAATAAATAAATCGGGGGTAGGCAAACCGTTTGTCGGCAGGTTCGCTTCAAGCGCCGGGTTAATGCTGATGCCTTCGAGACTTTCAAGGTTTTCGGTTTCGTTCATGATTTGATTCAGGTTATCGAGTTCCTCGCGCAGTTGCTCGTCTTCGATAAATGCCGTATCGATTTCTTCGCGTGTAAAGGTTTCCATCGCTGTGCGTTTACGTAAACGGTTCTGCTGCAAGCCATACAGGTAAATACCGACCAGCAATACGATACCAATAATGGCAAGCGTCCAGCGAAGTGCCGAAGCATCCATTACCGGACGCCTGCCAACTCCACTGCCTCACTAACATCGACCGATACCAGTCTCGAAACACCAGGTTCGTGCATAGTCACGCCGTTTAGACTCTGCGCCAACTCGATAGTTAATTTGTTGTGAGAAATCATAATGAATTGTACATATTCTGACATTTCCTCCACCATCGCGCAAAATCGTCCCACATTGGCGTCGTCGAGTGGCGCATCAACCTCATCGAGCATGCAAAATGGTGCAGGATTCAGCTCAAATATTGCGAATATCAACGCAACCGCGGTCATTGCCTTTTCACCACCGGATAGTAATTGCAAATTTGTAATACGTTTACCCGGTGGTCTCGCCATCACCATCACCCCGGTATTGAGTAAATTATCCTCGGTTAGTTCAAGCCGCGCTTCACCACCACCGAATAGTTTTGGAAATCGCTCGCTGATACGGCTATTCACCAGATCGAAGGTTTCCTTGAATTTATCCCTGGTCTCTCTGTCAATTTTTCGGATCGCTGATTCCAGGGTTTCAAGCGCCGACACCAGGTCCTGGTGTTGCGCATCCAGGTACTCCTTGCGTTCGGACTGCTCCTGGTGTTCGTCGATTGCAGCAAGGTTAATCGGGCCGAGACGGTCGATTCGCGCGGACAGGGCAGCGAGCCGTCTTTGCCATTCTTCAAACTCGGCTTCAGGATCGAGTTCCTGTTTCAGTAACCCTGCTTCGAAGCCCGTTTTTTCTAACGACTGTTCGATGGCGTTACTGCGGATAGTAAATTCCTGGCTGCGCATGCGTTGTGATTCCAGCTTATCCCTGGCCTCGTCCTGAGCCTGCTGCGCCTCGTGTTTTTGTGCCGCGAGCTTGCGTTGTTGATTATCGAACCTGGTCACATTTTCCTGTGCCTGGCTTAGCGCTTTTTCATTTTCGACTCGTGACTGTAAAAACGACTGCAGGGCTTGTTGCATCGACTTTATCGGCTCGGCAGCATCATTAATCGCCTGGGTCAATTCTTCTATACGCCGGTCAAATTGCTCATTTTGCTGCACTATACGCTCGATATTAGCGAGCGTAGAGCGGTGTTCTGAATCAAGCGACTGTCGCCTCATTTGTAACTGGTGAAACTGATCGCGTGATTGCTGCAACAGGTTACGCGAAGCCCCCAGTCTTTCCTGCAACCGGGATTTTTGCTCGAGCATTACTTCCTCTCGTGTCGCCATACGTTTTATATCGGCGAGGAATTCATTACGCTTGAGGCTATTCTCCTGTAGCTCGAATTTGTGCTGTTCCAGTCCCTCGTCGATTTCACCCAATTCCTTCTGTAACTGCTGGTGTCGGATTTGTGCCTGGTCTACGCGTCCTTTGCGCTGGGTCAGTTGATTACGGATATCCGAGGCCTGCTGTTGTAACTGGTTGAGCATACGCTGGTCTTCGTCCCGCTGCTGCTCGATATTTTGCAAACGCTGGCGGTCGCCGTCGGCCTGGGATTTCAACACCATCGCAGATTGGGAAATTTCTTCCAGTTCCCTGCGAATTTTGCCAATTTCCTGTTCCCGGCCTAGCATACCGCTGTGTTGGTCTTCGTCGCCGAGTTGTATCATCCAGTTGCTTCCCGCCCAGTGTCCACTCGTGGTTACCAGGCTTTCTCCTGCTTCGAGTTCACTTTTTCTCTGGTTCAGCTCCTGCATATCCTCACACAGGTATACGTTGCAAAGCAGCGAAGACAGGTCGAAATCGCAGTCAATAAGATCGATAAGACGCGGCCACTGCCTTGACGACAGGGTTCCCTGACGACTTTTCTGCCGGTCGATCAAAGCTATATTGTGATCCGGTAAAATCGTGTCGGGAATCAATCGTCCCTGGGCTATGCAGTAAGCACTCAAAAACGGTGCCAGCACCACTTCTGCCGCTTTTTCAAAACCTGCTTTAACCCTCACCGCCTCGGTCAGGCGTTTTGCCGAATCGATCTGGTGGTGCTCCAGCCAGTTTTGAATTTCATTGCTGGTTTCGGCTAACGCAGGTTGTTGAAGCGCTTCCAGGGCGCTCAGGCGCCCCCGAAGAGTTTGCACCCGGTTACGTTTTTCATCTAGTCGCGTTGACTGTACTTCGATCGCCTGGCGTAGCTGCTGAATCTCGTCGGCACTGCTTTCTACCTGTTCCAGCGTCGCCGCGTGTTCCTGGATTTTAGCGTCGGCTAATCGCTCCAGCTGCTCAATTTCGGGGTCGATCGACGATGTGTCCAGTAATTCCAGTTCTTCCAAAAGTCGTTTCCGACGTTGCCCCGACTGCGTTACCTGTCTTTCGATATGCTCAATTCCACGATTCTCGATTTGTACCGACTCGTGCGCCTGGTGAAACTCTCGGCCGAACTGATCCCACTGATCCTGCCAGTTAGACATATTCCCCTCGGCCTCGGTAGACTCGAGCTGTTGTTGTTGCAACGCCTGTTCACTCGCATCGAGCTCTGGTCGAACCGAGGCTAGCTCAGATTCGAGTCCCTGCAATTTTTGTCGATCGAGGGTAATGACTTGCTGTGAATCGAGTTGTGACTGGCGACTATTTTCAAGCTCCTGCCGATTGTGCTGGCGCAGGTTTTTCTGATGCTCGATCGATTGCTCATGACCTGAAATATCAGACCCTAACCGATAATACTCGCTCTGAACCGCATTGTGTTGATCGCTGGCAGCCTGCAGTTTCTGCCTGGCTTCCTCGATCAGCTTCTCTATATGGTGATACTCGGCTACCTTTTTCTGCATTGCGGTTTCGGCTGAAGCGAGTTCACGATTCTGACCCTCTATTTCTGAATCGAAAACCAGTTTTTGCAACAGCAGGCTTTCGGCTTCCAGCCTGCGCGCATCCTGCTTGAATTGTTTGTACTTTTCGGCCGATTTCGACTGACGTTTGAGGCGCAGCAGCTGACTGTCAATTTCTTCGATCAGATCCCTGAGGCGATCCAGGTTTTCACGCGTATTTCGAATACGAGTTTCAGTTTCTCGTCGTCGTTCTTTGTATTTGGAGATGCCGGCAGCTTCTTCCAGGTATACCCGCAATTCGTCTGGTTTAGCATCGATGATACGACTCACCATACCTTGTTCGATGATCGAGTAGCTACGCGGCCCGAGGCCAGTACCGAGAAATATATCGGCTATATCTCGTCGTCGACAACGTGCATTGTTGAGAAAATACTTCGATTGACCGACTCTGGTTGCCAACCGCTTTACCGATATTTCATTGTACTTGGCGTATTCACCCTGCACCCGGCCATCTGAATTATCGAAAATTAACTCTACCGATGCCTGCCCAACCGGTTTGCGCGCCGAAGACCCGCTGAAAATAACGTCCTCCAGCGAATCTCCGCGCAGATTTTTTGCCGATGATTCTCCCATCACCCAACGAACCGCATCGATTACGTTCGACTTGCCGCAACCGTTTGGCCCGACGATAGCGGTAACATTTGCAGGAAAGGAAATCCCGACTGGATCCACAAAGGATTTAAAACCAGCAATTTTAATTTGGCTCAGACGCATGCGTTTTGGTTTGGTGTTGGTCCTTTTTTTGAGTTCAGAGTATATCACCTGAACCTGTAGGTGAAAGTAGATTTAGCCTATCCTGGTATAGATTGGCTACCGACCCCGGCACACTTGGTGTAAACTCGCGCAACTATTTTTCAGGACGTATACGAGAAACAGCCAGTTTTGGATAATCGGCCTGATGTAACCCGAATCGAGAACCCTTGATGAGTACTAAAGCATCCACTTTGCTGGAAACATTTGATAATCCACAACCTGACCGCGACTATACAATCCGTATCGATACGCCCGAGTTTACCTGCCTTTGCCCGGTTACCGGCCAGCCTGATTTCGCCAGCATTCAAATCGAATACATCGCCGATAAACTCTGCCTGGAGCTCAAATCGCTGAAACTTTATTTCTGGTCCTATCGGAACGAAGGCGCGTTCCACGAAGCGGTAACCAACCAGATTCTAAGCGACCTGATCGCTGCTATTTCACCTCGATTTATGCGTGTCAGCGGTGATTTTAACGTTCGTGGTGGTGTTTATACCCAGGTGGTAGCCGAACATCGTGCCGAAGGCTGGATTGCACCAGAGCCAGTCGTATTACCCCAGTAGCCGCCGATAGCAAACACAATGATTTCAGATATCGGCCTTGGTATTACTTATTTCGCACGCGGGTTTAAGCTCATCAGGAAACCCGAGATCAGGGCCTACGTGTTGATGCCCATCCTGATTAACATTGTCCTGTTTAGCGGGCTCATCTGGTTGGGGTACGCGCAATTTTCACCCCTGGTAGAATGGATGATGTCCTTTGTACCAGGGTTTCTCGATTTTCTGCGCTGGATTATCTGGTTTTTAATCACCATTTTGAGTGCGATTATTGTGTTCTTTAGCTTTACACCGATCGCCAATATTGTCGCGGCCCCCTTTAACGCACTGATGTCGGAAAAGATAGAAGCCCTGTTGACCGGCAAGGTGATCGGTAGCAATACCACCTTTCTCCAACTCGCTTTGAGCAGTGTGCGTTCACAATTGCGAAAACTGTTATACATCATGCTCTGGTCGGTCGCTTTGTTACTTTTTACCCTGATACCCCTGGTTAATTTCGCGGCACCGGTGCTATGGGTTGTTTTCGGTTCCTGGCTGCTATCGCTGGAGTACCTCGACTATCCGATGGGTAATCACGACCTGGAATTTTCGCAGCAAAAACAGGTTCTCGGTCAACGTAGAGGCCTGGCGCTTGGATTTGGCGGCGCGACCCTGGCCTTAACCAGTATCCCTCTACTCAATTTTATCGTTATGCCTGTCGCGGTTGCGGGGGCTACCGCGTTGTGGGTAGAGCAATTGCAAAACTCATCCCCGGATCAGGTATCCACCGCCTGAACGCGTAGCGGTTTGAGGTTCAGTCGCTGTCCCTGCTGCCGTTGTTCCTCGGCTGGCAAAACGTCCTGGCTTGGCCATAATCCATCGATCAGCGACTGTGCGTATTCCGTCATTCCAGCCGCCCGGGTGGAGCGTTGGCTCTGTGCGGCATCGTAAGGCAGCCGATGCCAGCCAATCTGGAATCCTTCTTCATCGGGTTCGATCAACATGTACCAGCCATCGGGACTACCATCGTTTGCTGGCAAGCCTACAGCCCCGGCGTTGAGCCAGAGTTTGTCACCGATGGTTTGTCCAAACGGAATCCCCGAATGCCCTCCGATCACGACATCTACACCGGCGCTGGTAATCTGTTCGAGTTTTGCCTGCGAAGAAGATGATGGGAATATGAATTCGTTGATATTTGAAACACTCGCGTGTACCACACTGAACCGATAAGCCTGGAGTTCGAAGTCAATCGATCTCGGTAAGGCCGCCATCCACTGTCGTTGCCCTGGTTTTACCTGTTGATTAGCATATCGATACCAGGTAATCGTAAGCGCGGAGCAGGCAGTTCCCGGATCAAAGCCGCAGCCACAGTCATCCCGCTCGAACCCAAGCGATTCTTCGCAATTACCCATCACTACGTGGATGCCCCAATCGCGTATTAAATCTATTGTTTGAGCCGGTTCGGCACAGTATGCGGCCAGGTCACCGGTACAGATGGTGTGTTCGGCCGGTATACCCAGCTCCTGTGCCCTGGCGCGTAGAGCCAGCGTAGCAGCCAGGTTACTGTAAGGGCCACCGAAGATCAGGAGTCGATCATTTATTTTGCCAAGGTCCATGTCGGTCATATTATTACACGTAGGTCTGTTTCATACCGTTCCGGATGAAAAATAAAGGCAGGTATCCAGGAATCAATATTTAGCACATCCTTTCCGGTCGTGCAGGGTCGAATTCATTCGACCGATCTGGACGTGCAAGGCCGAATGAATTCGGCCCTACAGGTATAATCTGCCTGCTCGATCTGGCGAAGAATCGATATTATAGTCTCCTGATCAAACCCGATATTGATTTGCGAGAACAACCAGGCTTCGTTGTATACTGCGCGCCAAATAATTCGATAGTCGAAACTATGCTCAAAACCAGCCAGTTTTTCCTGATAGCGGCACTACTACTGCCCGCAAGTGTTCTGATTGCAAGCCCCAGGCAATCGCTGGTACCGGGTGGCATCGCGATAATCGAACTGGACCGATTAGACTCGGTTCCGCGCTTCTCTTTTAAAGGTAAACCCGTACTGATTTCAACCATTGATGAAAAACTGGTTGCCATCGTCGGTCTCCCACTAAGCCTTAAGCCCGGTGAATACTATATCTCCGGGTACTGGGGTAATGAGAAAGCACTGCAAAAGAAATTTTTTTCCGTCGCCAACAAGGAGTACACGACGCAACGTATCACTATCGAGGACGATCGCAAGGTAAACCCTTATGCCGACGATATGGATCGAATATGGGCCGAACAGAAGCGTCAAAAGAAAGCAAAAAGTCACTACTCCAACAAGCCGGTTGACGTGGACTTAATCCAACCTACGCAGGGCATATTGACGGGTAGCTTTGGGCGGCGGCGTATCTTTAACGGTGAGGCAAGGAGACCTCACAGCGGCATGGATATCGCGGCCGATCAAGGGGTTTCGGTACTATCACCAGCGGATGGCATTGTAGTCGAACTGGGTGATTTTTTCTTCAGCGGTAAGCTAGTGTATGTCCATCACGGGCAAGGCGTAACATCGCTATTTGCTCATATGAGTGAAATCAATGTGTCTTTGGGACAGACGGTAAAAAAAGGTCAACTCATAGGGAGGGTCGGGGCAACGGGGCGTGTCACAGGGCCTCACTTGCACTGGAGTCTGGGACTCAACGGAACCTGGATAGACCCAGCACTATTTTTACCCTAGAAATCAATGTTCTTCCCATTATTGGTAGGGCCGAATTTATTCGGCCAATAATCAGCAGGAACGCGAAAGGTCGAATGAATTCGACCCTACAACGATCGAGGGTGAGAACCTGTCTGCTCGAATGAATTCGACCCTACAACG
>CAZJEJ010000079.1:0-10846 GCA_964544945.1 uncultured Gammaproteobacteria bacterium
AACCAAAGCTGGCCCCATGAGCGAAGCGATTGCTTTGGGTCTTCGCTGCGATTCGCATCTCGATTTAACTCATCGTTAACGGCGCATTTGAATGATTCAGAATTAATCAGTATAAAAACGAGTATATCATGCGGTTGTAAGACTTAGCCGTACTCTATTAACCCGGCGACAATATATGTCGTATTCAGTCATCACGTGTTTGCCCGCAGCAAGGCATTAGAACGCCACTGTAGCCAATCTACAGCAAGTTCTGATAACGCTGTCTGTGGCAAACACGTGATGACCTTTCTTATTTAATATCACTTGGTTAGGGGCTTCAAGAAATCGCCAGCTCCGCGTTGCAACTCTTGCCAATGGAATAACCATTGGCTGCGAGCTGCGCCTTGATCTGACACTTTCTTGAAGCCCTGAATACGATATATATTGTCGCCGGGTTAATATTGGTTTGGAATTACTTTAACCTGAATCTTTTTCTTTTCGAAACCACTCTGTACAATCGCCGCTTCGTCAGGTTCCTGCTCCGACATCCATGCCCAAAGCTTTACTGAAAATTCCAGCTGCCATTCCAGGGCACCCCCTGCAACTAGGCCAACTCTATGGGGCCAGCCGGAGCCTAATGCTGGCCGAGCAGGTTGCTTCCCACGCCGGGCTGTCGGTAATCGTTTGTAGTGACATGGCCGACGCTAACATGATTGAGCAAGAAGTACTGTTTTTTAGCCATCGCAAACCCAATATCTTTCGCTTCCCCGATCTTGAGACTTTGCCATACGATCAGTTTTCGCCCCACCAGGATATAATATCGGAACGAATCAAATGCCTGGCGAGCATTTCATCAGCTACCGACGGATTATTGATTCTGCCAATCAGCACCTTGCTACAAAAGGTAGCACCACCTGAATTCATTCATCAACGCTCTCTAAGTTTGAAAATCGAAGACAGGGTCGAACCCACCGACCTCAGGGCAAAGCTGACACTTTATGGATACCGCGCCGTTTCCCAGGTCGAAGAACATGGCGAATTTGCAACGAGAGGATCGATTCTCGATTTATTCCCGATGGGAAGTCGGACTCCCTTTCGCATCGAGTTTTTCGACGATGAGCTAGAATCGATTCGCAGCTTCGACGTAGAAAACCAGTGTTCGCTAGAAAATCTGGAAGAAATAGACTTGTTACCGGCGCAGGAATTTCCACTGGACAATGAGGGCATAAAAACCTTCAGACAAAACTTCAGGGAAAGGTTTGATATCGACCCGAATACCTGTCCCGTATATGCCGACGTATCACAGGGTATGTCGTCTCCTGGCGTCGAATATTATCTACCGTTATTTTTCGACCATCTGGTTAGTCTGTTCGACTATTTACCCGACAGCTCTCAGTTTCTATTTGACCGCTCGGCGTTTGACTCAAGCGCCCTGTTTCTCCAACAAGTAGAGCAACGCTACGAGGCCAGGCGATACAACCTGCAGTGGCCTCTGCTGACGCCCGATGAACTATTTTTGAAAGCAGACTATATCGAGACGGTACTGGAAGCACACCCTTGTTTGTTTTTTACTCAATTCAAACTCAGCGAAATTGACCAGCAAGGAATCAATTGCGATACCCAGGCGATTCCACAGCTGAGCTTTCAAAACCAGGCTGAGCAACCTGACAGAGCCTTGCAGGCGTTTCTGGCCAGGCCCCTGTTCGACAAGATCCTGTTCAGCGCCGAGTCTGCCGGCAGGCGTGAGTTCCTCAGTGAAGTACTACAGCATTACGGAATTCGCCCGACTGTAACCAGTAACTGGGGAGATTTCATATCGAACCAGACAAGCCGGTTATTTTTATGCGAATCTCCCCTGCACAGCGGATTAACACTGGAAAATGCTGGAATCGCGGTAATAGCCGAACACCAGCTTTTCGGTGAACGCGCAAAACAGCAACGTCGGCGCCAGTATAAAAAAACCCGCGATGCGGAAAGCACAATCCAGAGTCTGGCTGACCTGCACGAAGGCGCAGCCGTGGTGCACGAAGACCACGGAATCGGCCGCTACCGCGGACTGAAAACCCTGACGGTATCGGATATCGCTACCGAGTTCCTGTGTATCGAATATGCAAACCAGGACAAATTGTATGTGCCGGTTTCCTCTCTACATTTAATTAGTCGCTATGCCGGCACCAGCGACGAAAACGCACCCCTGCACCGCCTCGGCACCGACCACTGGCAAAAAATCCGGAAGAAAGCCCAGAAGAAAATTTATGACGTTGCCGTCGAAATACTGGAGATACAGGCCCGTCGTGAAGCCCTGCAGGGCTTTGGACATGAACTATCACTAGACGAATACCAGCAGTTTGCCAGTACATTTCCGTTTGAGGAAACGCCCGATCAGGAGAGCTCCATCGAATCGGTTATCGAAGACATGCAGTCCTCGCGGCCAATGGATCGAATTGTCTGTGGTGATGTCGGATTCGGTAAAACCGAGGTCAGTATGCGCGCGGCCTTTATCGCCGCCAGTTCGGGCAAGCAGACAGCCATACTGGTACCGACTACTTTACTAGCCCAGCAACATTATCAAAATTTTACCGACCGTTTTGCCGACTGGCCAATTCGCATCGCCTGCCTGACTCGCTTTACTGGCAAGAAGGAACTCGATCGTAGCCTGCATCTGCTAGAGACCGGTATCATCGATATCGTCATCGGAACGCACAAACTGCTATCCGATTCCATCAAGTATAAAGACCTGGGGCTAGTGATTATCGACGAGGAACACCGGTTTGGGGTACGCCATAAGGAAAAACTGAAGGCGCTCCGGTCCCAGGTCGACCTGCTGACTATGACAGCGACACCGATTCCACGAACCCTGAACCTGTCACTATCGGGTATGCGTGATTTATCCATTATTGCCACACCACCTATGCAGCGCCACGCCATCAAAACGTTCGTAATGCAATGGAATCGTGAAACGATCATCGAGGGTTGCCAACGCGAACTCAAGCGTGGCGGGCAAATTTATTTTTTACACAACCATGTGAAATCGATAGAAAAAACGGCTCACGAGTTACAAAAACTACTCCCCGAGGCGCGTATTGGCGTAGTTCATGGACAAATGAAGGAGAAAGACCTCGAACAGGTGATGCTCGACTTTTACCACCACCGCTGTAATCTATTGGTTTGCACCACCATTATCGAAAGCGGCATCGACGTACCAACCGCAAATACGATATTTATCGACCGTGCGGACAAACTCGGGCTAGCACAGCTGCACCAGATTCGAGGCCGCGTTGGGCGCTCTCACCACCGCGCTTATGCCTACCTGATCGTTCCACCCGAGCGCTCGATAACCCCCGAAGCGCGCAAGCGTCTACAGGCGATAGAGTCGCTCGAAGAACTCGGCATAGGCTTTACGCTTGCAACCCACGACCTGGAAATTCGAGGCGCTGGAGAAATTCTCGGCGAAGAGCAAAGTGGTCAAATCACTGAAATCGGATTTACCCTCTACGCAGAACTTCTGGAACGTGCCGTACAATCGCTAAAATCGGATTTACCCGTTGATTTCGAAGCACCGCTAATGCGTGCATCCGAGATCGATTTTCACATTCCTGCATTGATTCCTGAAACTTACATCGCTGATATTCATCATCGTTTGATCGAATACAGGCGCATTTCTTCGGCCCCCGATAATGAATCTCTGCGTGAATTACAGATAGAATTAATCGACCGTTTTGGACTATTACCGGATGCGCTCAAACATTTATTTCGCGTCACCAAAATCAAGTTACAGACAATGCTACTGGGCATTGAGAAAATCGATATAAGTGAGCGGACTGGTAAGATCATTTTTAATCAAAACCCAAATATTGACCCGCTAAAGATCATTCACTTGATACAATCAAACCCCGGGGGGTTTCGCTTCGATGGAAAACAAACCTTGCGTATCGAGCATCAAAGTGATGAACTTGAAACTCGATTTAGCCTGACCGAGAAATTGTTAAATGAACTTTCAGAAAACTAAGGGGCCCGTGGAATGAAAATTCGTGATATAGCAATTTTATTGTTATCAACCACACTACCCGGAGCAATTTTCGCCGATGTTCCCGGCGATGAAAAAACCAGGTATTACGATGTTGAAATCGTTATTTTTAAGAATAACAAGGTCCCGAAAGGTAGCGAATTAATTTTACCTGTTAGTTCTCCTCGCATAGATGAAGATATTCTTGACCTGTCTTCGCCAGATAGTATAGAAGCCGCGAAAGAAAAATCATACGAGATTATCCCAGCCAGCGAATTACGCCTGACGGAATCAGTAATAAAAATTGTTAACTCCCCGCGATATAGCCTCCTGGCGCATACTGGCTGGCGTCAACCTGGTCTCGAAAAAGAGCAGGCCTTGCCGATTTGGATCAAGGGAGGGCGTATATATGGCACCGAGTATACGTCGATTGATGATTACACTTCACTGCCTGAAAAAAATAATTACGATATCACTCAACAATCACAGGAGTCCGATAACAGCTTCCCTGAACCCACAATACCCGACCCTGAAATCCAGTCGAGTCTTTACGAGCTCGAAGGCAAAATCACCATTGCCCTGTCACGCTATCTACACACCTATGCCAATCTTGTATTACGCAAGCCCAGGCTCACTATTGACCCTGAATTAAACACCAGCAACGAAGATAAATTATGGGTTGACGATACACCGGACACCAGAATTCTAAACAATCACGTGCTGAAAGAACATCGGCGGATGCGAAGTAACAGGTTACATTACCTGGATAGCCCCGAATTCTCGATGCTAGTACTAATTACGCCTTACGAAGCACCTGAAATCATCGAACAAACCACCGATTCGATTATTGACGATACCCTCGATAATAACTCAGAAAGCATTAGTCAATAACAATACCAGGCTTAGGTTAATAGCGGCCACCGCCGCCACCCGTTAACTATTATCTTACCTCAAATGAAGTCACCTCGCGTAGGAAGCGAAATAATACGATTGATTTTTCACATAATAGGCTAGAATATGCCCTGTTTAGGTTCGAAACTAATCGCGTAATATCGTACGGCGCACACTATTACCAATTAAAAAATGAAAATAAATTCTAAATACCCTGGCACACTGGCGATTATAGCGTTAATGATCGCTTTCCCTGGTTATGCAGCCAAAATTAAGTATATTACCGATGATTTCGAAGTAACGATGAGAAACGGAACCAGTGTTTCCAATAGCATTGTGCGAATGTTGAAAAGTGGTCAGGCCGTCACTATTCTTGAAGAGGATCTGGCTTCGAAGTACTCGCTGGTCGAAATCGAAGACGGTAAAAAAGGTTATGTGCTTAGCCGCTACCTGGTAGACAACACGTCTTCCAGGTATAGACTCGAAATTTTACAGGAATCCGCCGATAACCAGAAATCCATGATTACCTCATTGCAGGCTGATGCTGAACGCCTTGCAGACGACTTGAAGCTCGAACAGGCAGGCAACGAAACATTAAGAAATACCCTGCTCGCTTCCAGGAATGAGTTATCCAGAGTCAGCGACGCCGCGAGTAGCACGCTGGATATTGTTGCCAAAAACGAAGCGCTCGAATCGACAGTAACAAAGCTCAAAAGCGATAACGCAGCCTTAAATAAAGAAAATGCTTCCCTCAAGGACAGCACCAAACTGGACTGGTTAGTGCGCGGTGCTGGCGTAACACTAGTCGCTTTTATTATTGGTATCCTGGTCACTCGGATACGCTGGAGAAAGCAGGACTCATGGGGTTCTTACTGAGGATCTAAATCATGGCAAAAACACTTTCAACAATGCTCAATCTAGGTATCGAAGCCCCTGGTTTTGACCTGCCCAATCCAGCTACTGGTCAAAAGGTAACACTCGCCGATTATTCCGGCACCTCGATCCTGGTGGTATTTTCATGTAACCACTGCCCTTACGTTTTACACGTTTTGAAGTCCTTCGCCGAATATGCTAAAAGCATACAAAAACAGGGCATTTCTGTGGTCATGATCAACGCCAATGATATCAAAAACTATGCGGATGATAGTCCGGAGAAAATGATCGCGCTAGGGACGGAATATGGTTTTAGCTTTCCGTATCTCTACGATGAGTCGCAAAAGGTGGCTACCGCATACCAGGCATCCTGTACACCGGATTTTTTCCTGTTCGACAATGAGCACCGCCTGGTCTATCGCGGCCAGTACGACGACGCCAGGCCAGGAAATAACACCTCTATTGACGGCGCAGACTTGAAAGCAGCGAGCCGGGCATTATTGAACGATACGCCGATTTCCGATCAGCAGATACCGAGTATGGGTTGTAATATAAAGTGGCGCGCCGAAAATGAACCAGACTATTAATCAATCCTCAGGAATCTTCTGATAGAATTCAGCCTTTCTCTGCCACTTTCTCCGCAGCTTCATGTTTGACCAATTCATGGTCTTTTCTGGAACATATTAATAATTTCCTGAAAGATGCCCTGATCGCGACAAGCCACTTTTTCTCAGAGATCTAATCCGAAATAACGGTATAATTAATACTGTTATATAAACAAAAAATAACTTTTATGCCCGACAATCCGCTGAACCCGGAGATTAGCAACACCACCTACGGCCTGTGTGTAAAGGCCTTCCGTACTACGAAGAAACTCCTCAAGTTAAATATCAAGCTTCACCAGGATAACGAATATGATATCGACGCCGCCAAAACCGGAGATATCTTTCTATTCAATCACTTTGCCCGCTTCGAAACCTTTATTCCTCAATACCTGATTTATGAAGCGACGGGCGCCTATTGTCGTTCTATTGCATCCAGCGAATTCTTTGAGGGTGATGAGTGGTTCAGTCAGTTTCTATACGCGATAGGCGTGGTACCGAACGATTTACCCAATCTCTTTCCCTTTCTGGCCAGGGAAATCCTGCACGATCGAAAGCTCGTTGTGTTCCCGGAGGGCGGAATGGTCAAGGACAAACGGGTCATCGATAAACAGGGTCATTACAACATATTTTCGAGAACCGCGAATGAACGGCGCAAACACCACCGTGGTGCAGCGGTAATAGCACTGGCGCTGGACGCTTTCAAGACAGCGCTGCTACATGACTTTTCAACGGGTAACTATTCACAGGTTGAACGCTGGGCCGAACAGCTAGATTTTGACACGACCGAACAGTTGATGATCAAGACGCTAAAGCCGACCGTTATCGTACCGTCACATATCACTTTTTACCCGATTCGAGTGAGCGACAATATCCTGTATCAGGCGGCAAAGTTATTTAGCAAGGGTATCAACAAGCGCTTTGCCGAAGAACTAATCATCGAAGGAAATCTGTTATTCAAGGATACCGACATGGACATCCGATTCTCGAAACCAATCGTAGTCGGTAAATACTGGCGGTGGTGGGAAAAAAGGCTATTGCCCAATGTAGTACATCGGTTTCAGTCGATGCAGGAGCTATTCCAGCTCAAACCAGACGAGGGGCATTTAGGGGGGAGGATTCACGCTTTCGGATTGCGCGCCAAAAGCAATCTATTGCGCGATGATTATATGAAATCGATGTACGAAGCCGTGACGATCAACATGAGCCACATCGCTTCCTACCTGATCATAAAACTATATCGACAGGGTTTACGGAAAATACGTTGTGGACGCTTCCACAAGATGCTCTATATCTGCATCAAGAAGTTACAGGAGTCCGACTATCAATTACATCGCAGCCTGTGCAATCCAGAAGAGTACGGATCGGTCGCTTATCGTGGTAGTAGCAGGCTGGATCAATTCCTGAATACGGTTCAATCAATGAAACTGGTACGCATCGAAAACGGACATTACACACTGGATGAAAAACTAGATGATGATTTTAAAATTGATGAAATTCGTACCGAAAACCTGATCTGTGTTTATGCGAACGAAATTGCACCGCTATCAAGGGTAACATCGGTAATAGATCTTGCTTTGGAACAACTCAATCGAGTCGGTACCAGAAATTTTGCCGACTATCGTTTCCACGATCAGTTGCTTGCGCTCGAATGGGATCGAAAAATGTTCGACAAACAACGCTACGATGAAATAAACGCCCAGCAGACCGCGAACGCTGATCCAAACAGTTTTTTTCTTAAATCAGCGAACGATTCGGCGAGTGCTGTTCTCCTCATCCATGGATTTCTTTCCAGCCCAGCCGAAATGCGCAGCCTCGGAGAACGCCTGTATGAACAGGGACATCATGTACTTGGAGTACGCCTCAAGGGGCATGGTACTTCACCCTGGGATTTGCGTAGTAGAAACTGGCAGGAATGGCAGGCATCCGTGGCACGCGGTTACGATATCATCAAGACCTACAGCCAATCGGTGCACATCGTCGGATTTTCGACCGGAGGATTATTAGCCTTGCTACATGCTTCCACTCAACCGAATACGAAAATTAAAAGTGTTACTAGCGTCTCGGCACCGATAGATTTCAAAAACAAAAATTTGAAATTCATACCACTGTTGCACCATGCGAACAAAATTGTACGGTGGGTATTTTCAGAGGGACTGGTCCCATTCAGACCCAACGAACCCGAAAACCCCGAAGTCAATTACCAGCATATTCCTATTCGAGCACTCTACCAGCTCCAATTACTTATCCAGTATTTGATGGAAAAGTCGATTAATATCAATGCGGATGTTTACCTTTACCAGACCGACGACGACCCTGTAGTCGAACCGTCGAGTCTCGACAAGCTCTACCAGAACATCCGCGCGCCCGGCATTGAGAAGATAACTATCCATGCCGATAAGCATGGCGTAATCTATAGAAATCTGGATCAAATTCAGCAAAAAATTTGCCTCGCTATCAAATAATGGTATAGCTGAGTAGCCTGAAGCAAGGAAATACCAGGCTAATTAATCGCGAAATTAGTCGATCATCCCTCGTGTATAATACGAAAGGCTCAAGGTATACCAGACCTTGATAAAACTGGAATTTGACTCGAATAATGCTTCAACCTACTCGATTGTTAAGCTATGGTTTTATCGTCATTTTGATAATGATGGTATTTCTCGCATACATAGCCTTCCGGACAAACGGTGCTTCGAGCCAGTTAGTTGGCGAAACTGTAACGAAACAGCTTGAAAGGATTGAACTGGTAAATGGTATATCTGATATCGTCGATAGCCGTACGCGTTTTGTACAATCCATGTTGTTATACAAAGGGGTTCCGAACAGGGAAATGGTCTGGAAAAACTTTAACCAGTTCACTGCGGCCTATAACGAACTAAACCAGCAACTTGTAATCATATCGACCACCAAAGAGAAAGAAACCCTGTTGGCGATAGACTCGTCCATCCAGGAAGTTACTATTTTAATTCGGCAGACACTCATTATTATCCTTGAAGGCGATCGTGAGCAGGCTAACGAAATTTTTCCAACCGAAGTATTTCCCAAAACGACTCTAGTGCTCGATCAATTCTCCAGTCTGAATCGCTCCCTGCGTACAGAGTTAAACGACCGGTTATTACTGGCTAATCGCGCTGTCGAAAATGATCAGACCCAGTTCATCTATTACACCATATCTGCCCTGGTAATCAGCCTGGGCATCGCAATTTTAGCAGTTTGGTACAGCCAACGATTATCCACCCAGTGGCAAGATATCAATACCTGTCTGGAGGAAAAGGTATCCGAGCGAACCGAGACGCTGCTGAATACCCAAAGAGAGCTCATAGAAGATAATTCTGAACTAGCACGCCTGGCTTCGACCGATAATTTGACTGGTTTATCAAATCGAGCGTTTATGAGTCAAATTCTGAAGAAAGAGTACTCTCGTTTCATACGTCACAATCACCTGTTTGGCATTATCATGCTGGATATCGATCATTTCAAAAATGTCAACGATGAATATGGGCACGATATGGGCGACAAATTATTAATACAGTTATCGCAACAAATTGAACAGACAATTCGTATCAGTGACTTTATTTCACGCTGGGGCGGAGAAGAATTTTTAATCTGTTGTACGACAATCAATGCAGACGACCTCTTACCCATAGCGGATACGATTCGTCTAAATATCTTTAATACCGATTTCGGTATAAGTGAAGCTATTACCGTTAGCCTGGGTTGTGCGGTTATTCAACCGCACGAAAAAATAGAGGAATTAATCAAACGCGCCGATGTGGCGCTCTACGCGGCTAAAAACAATGGCAGAAACCAGGCCGTTATTTCCGAATTTTATGAATTTAGTTAGGAATCCGCCAGAGTTGGAGAATTTGGTATTATTCGGGTTTTCCACGATCCTGGTCAGGCTGTGATAAAACTTCAGTACCACAAACGAATTCTGTTATTTAAGTGCCTGACGCTGGCGGCCGTCGTATTAATAATAGTCGGCCTGTTCGCACCGATAATCACGCTAAAAAAATTCATTGTCGTTGAAAATACATTTTCCCTGTTTTCTGGATCAGTACAACTTATCAGGGATGGGCAATGGTTTCTTTTTATCGTGGTCGCAATATTCAGCATCCTGTTGCCCTTCGCCAAACTTGCGGTTCTTTACCGGGTTCTTTCGGTTAGCGACGGCAAAGGAACCCGAAGCAAACGCTATCTGGGCTGGATTCACAACCTCGGAAAATGGTCGATGCTCGACGTTTTTGTCGTGGCGCTTTTGCTAGTCACCGTAAAGCTGGGGTTCATCGCCAGTGTGGAGTTGCATTATGGGATTTATGCCTTCGCTATGGCAATACTGTTGACCATGTATGTAACGAGCCAGACGGTCAAATTACTCGAAGTTCAACCTCCAGGGCCGGTTCAAGTTTCGGAGTAAATCGTTACTTTCCGATCAGGTGAGCGACTAATTCGTGCCTGGTGCACCTTGCCAGATTCAGATCCATGCCGAAAA
>CAZJEJ010000080.1:0-4423 GCA_964544945.1 uncultured Gammaproteobacteria bacterium
GCAGGAAGGACTAAGACATGGCTAATCTGGCGTCTAATTTTATCGGGATTACATCACCCAACCCCTTTTGGCTTGCTTCGGCGCCACCGACCGATAAAGCGTATAACGTGATCCGGGCATTTGAAGCGGGTTGGGGCGGTGCGGTGTGGAAAACCCTGGGTGAAGATGGTCCACCACTGGTGAACGTCAACGGCCCACGCTATGGTGCCTGGCACTCGGGGGACAGACGCCTGATGGGCTTCAATAATATCGAGCTGATTACCGATCGGCCATTAGATGTCAATCTTCGTGAAATCAGGCAGGTCAAGAAAGACTGGCCCGACAGGGCTATGATCGTATCGTTGATGGTGCCGTGCGAGGAAAAAGCCTGGCGGGATATTTTACTCAGGGTTGAAGATACCGGAGCCGATGGGATAGAACTCAATTTTGGTTGTCCACACGGAATGTCCGAGCGAGGCATGGGCGCAGCTGTTGGGCAGGTGCCAGAATACGTGGAGATGGTTACCCGCTGGTGCAAGCAATATTCAGCCATGCCTGTCATCGTCAAGCTGACCCCCAACATCACTGATATTCGTCAGGCGGCAAGAGCGGCTCATAGCGGAGGTGCCGATGCGGTCTCGATGATTAATACGATTAACTCGATTATCTCGGTCGACCTGGATTCTTTTTCTATTAATCCGTCTACCGGCGGCAAAGGTACGCACGGTGGATACTGTGGCCCGGCGGTAAAACCGATCGCTTTGAACATGGTTGCCGAGGTGGCGCGTGATGAGGCAACCCGGGGATTGCCCATTTCGGGTATTGGCGGTATTAGCACCTGGCGTGACGCGGTGGATTTTATTGCGCTGGGCGCGGGAAATGTACAGGTGTGTACTGCCGCGATGACTTATGGTTTCAAAGTTGTCGATGACATGATCGATGGCCTGAGCGATTTCATGGACAGCAAGGGTATTCAGTCTATCGATGAAATTGTAGGCAAGGCTGTCGATAAGTTGACCGATTGGCAATACCTGGATCTTAACACTATTGTTAAGGCACAGATTGATCAGGATAGCTGCATTAAATGCGGTCGTTGTCATATTGTCTGCGAAGACACCTCACACCAGGCCATTACCCGGGAAAAAGAGGGTTCACGCCACTTCGAAGTCATCGATGAAGAGTGTGTGGGCTGCAATTTGTGCGTTAGCGTTTGCCCCGTGGAGGCCTGCATTACCCTGCGCGAACTGGCGCCCGGTGAAGTCGATCCTCGTACTGGAAATTTGGTATCGGATCAGTATGCTAACTGGACCACGCACGTTAATAATCCCATGCGAGCAGAATGAGGGCTGAGAGACTCCCTATGGGTGGCTATGTTTAAGGGTTTGGTCAGAGATTTCATGTAACACAATACTAATTTTTATAAATCTGGAGGAAAAAAATGAGTACTGATAGCAGCATCGTAGAAGTAGGTGAGTTCGTTGAATTGAATGCGCAGGAAGACGTGACTTCAAGCGTACGATACAACAAAGATATTGCGCCTACCCGCATTGAACAGCGTACCTGGAAAACCAGGCACATATCCTCACTATGGGTGGGCATGGCAATTTGCGTACCAACTTACACACTCGGCGGTGTACTCACAGCGTATTTTGGTCTTTCTGTTGGTGAAGCATTGTGGGCCATCTTGCTTGCCAACGTGATTGTATTGATTCCACTGATATTGAATGCCTATCCCGGCACCAAGTACGGCATTCCATTTCCTGTAGTATTGCGATCGTCATTTGGGATAATCGGATCCAATGTGCCCTGCCTTATTCGTGCCTTAGTTGCCTGTGGCTGGTTCGGTATTCAGACGATGTTTGGTGGTCTGGCCATCCATTTGCTTTTATCGGCGGTGTCCGATAGCTGGGCAAGTCTCGGCGGTACGGGCGAGGTAATCGGCTTTTTCATCTTTTGGGTGCTGAACCTGTGGGTAGTGATCAGGGGCTCCGAATCGATCAGAAAGCTTGAAACATTTGCTGCGCCACTGCTTTTACTGGTTGGCCTGGGCCTGATTGTTTGGGCTTACCCGCAAGCATCGATGACCGAGTTATTGGCTCAGGCTCCCAACCGGCCTGAAGATGCTTCATTTTGGGGCTACTTCTTCGGCGGTTTAACCGCCATGGTAGGTTTTTGGGCGACATTATCGCTAAACATCCCCGATTTCAGCAGGTTTGCCGATTCGCAAAAAAGCCAGATCCGTGGTCAAATTATCGGCCTGCCGGTAACCATGTTTCTGTTTGCTGCCCTGGGTGTGATTCTCACCGCAGCATCACCGCAGCTCGTTGGTGAAACTGTTTCCGATCCTATCTCCCTGATTGGTAAAATTGATAACACCTTCTGGGTGATTGTATCGATGTTGATCATCATCCTGGCAACAATCTCTACCAATACCGCGGCTAATATCGTGTCACCCACCAATGACTTCCAGAATATTGCACCCAAATTGATCAGCAATACGCGTGGTGTAATCATCACCGGCCTGATTGGGGTATTGTTGATGAGTTGGGAGCTGCTTAAAAAGCTAGGTTGGCTTACTTCTGATATCAGCGTTGAAAGCCTGTATTCCAATTGGCTAATTGGCTATTCAAGCTTGCTTGGACCCATCGCCGGAATCATGATAGTCGATTACTTCCTGGTCAAGCGACAGACTTATGATCTGCCAGCATTGTACAAGGACAACAGCACTTACCCAGCCTGGAATACTAGTGGTTTTGTGGCCTTCCTGATACCGGTGGGATTAACCTTTATCGCTGTAACCACAGGTGCGCTAAGCTGGTTTTATAGTTACGGCTGGTTTACCGGATCGATCCTTGGTGGTTTGATTTACTACGCGATGAATATGAAGGCGATTGCCCGGCCGGTAGAGACATCCGCGGCTTAATTCCGCCGTCGGGAAGGTAGAAAATGCCACTGTCTAAATCTCAGGAGTAGACGGTGGCATCATTGGCTGTTTTCTTTATATTGCTGGCGATTCTAGCCGGTGGGATGTTGCCGATCCAGGGTGTAGTCAATAGTCAGCTTGGGCGTGCGCTAGACAGCGTGGTACTCGCTACACTTATTTCTTTCATCGTTGGGTCCTTGACACTGCTGGTAGTATTCCTGTATCGCAATAATTGGTCAGCGGGAAGTAATCTGCAAGGGTTGCAGGATGTGCCGCCCATATTATATATAGGTGGCATCCTGGGCGCTATCTATGTGACCGCAGTTGCGGCGTTGATACCGAAAATAGGCGTCGCTAATACAATGATAGCGGTAATATTAGGTCAGGTGCTATTGTCGATGCTGCTCGACCATTTAGGCGTGCTTGGTATTGAAGTCAGGGCGCTCAGCTGGTCACGAATTTTGGGTGCTAGCCTGGTCGTATTTGGCCTGGTGCTCGTGGCCAGGAATTAAATGTTTACACGCTAATGCTTGAACAGGCGCCACCTGACGAATGTTCAAGTTCACTACAGAAACCTGAACAGGGGAGAATATAATGTCGTCACAAATATCACGTCGATCGTTTAACAAGTTTTCTGCCGCCCTTGCCGGTGCAATCGGTTTTGGTATGTTTCCGGCTTTCGCCGGCGGCACCATAAAGGTGGCTGGTATCTACACCCAGCCGATTCAACAAAAGTGGGATGCACGGTTGCATCTGGGGCTTTTGGCAGCGAAATCCGCTGGTGAAATTGAATACGTGTTTTCCGAAAAAGTCGCCAACACTGACTATATCCGTGTGTTGCGCGAGTATTGTGAAAGTGGCGTTCGGCTGATCGTCGGAGAAGCCTTTGGTATCTCAAAAGAAGCCCGCAAGGTAGCCGATGAATACCCGAATGTCGCATTCCTCATGGGTGACCCGTTTGCGCCACATGGTTCGAATTTTTCAGTCTTTGATAATTACATTCACGAACCCTGTTACCTGATGGGCATACTTGCCGGCTCGATGACCAAAACTAACAAACTAGGCATGGTTGGTGGCTATCCAATTGGAGAAGTGAATCGATTGTTCCATGCGTTCATCAACGGCGCCAGGTCTGTCAATCCAGAAATCGAAGTCAAGGTTACCTTTATTGGGTCCTGGTATGATCCGCCGAAGGCTAAAGAAGCTGCATTTGCCCAGGTCGAATCTGGTGTCGATGTCCTCTACGCCGAACGTGCTGGTGTGGTTGATGCCGCGCGAGATAAAGGCATTATCGCATTCGGCAACGTGAATGATATGAACAAGGAAGAAAACGGCACCAATGTCGTTGTCACTTCGGCTTTGTGGCATATGGAGAAGGCGATCGCCCATGCCGTTTCGCGAGTAAAGGCAGGAACATTTACGGCTGAAAATTACAGGGAATGGACGATGATGAAAAAGGGTGGTGCAAGCCTCGCGCCTTACTATGAGTTCGAGAGTCGTATACCGGCCGATGCCAGGGCC
>CAZJEJ010000080.1:4523-8490 GCA_964544945.1 uncultured Gammaproteobacteria bacterium
CTCGTCGCCAATGACAGCGTCACGCTGTCATTGGGTGAGAGCGAGATAATGGCGTTGCTCGGGGAAAATGGCGCTGGTAAAACGACCCTGATGAATATTCTGTTTGGTCACTATGTGGCCGACGAAGGGTCGATTGAAGTCGATGGCAAGGAATTATTACCAGGCTCTATCGAGGCCGCTATCGAGGCCGGTATCGGTATGGTTCACCAGCACTTTACCCTGGCCGATAATTTAAGCGTTATCGAAAATATTGTCCTGGGTACCGAAAGCCTGTGGTCGTGGCGTCAAAATATGGCAGCAGCAAGGGCCAGGCTCGTTGAAATGGCAGAAAGTTACTCGCTGGCTATTGACCCGGATGTGCCTGTAGCTGAATTATCGGTGGGTGAACGACAGCGGGTAGAAATTATGAAAGCGCTATACCGTGACGCCCGCATCCTGATCATGGATGAGCCAACCGCCGTCCTGACACCACAGGAGACGGAAAACCTTTTTATCACACTCAGGTCGCTTACCGATAAAGGCTTATCGGTTATTTTTATTTCCCACAAGTTACACGAAATTCTGGCGATCAGCGACAACATAGCGGTATTGCGTCGAGGTAAAATAGTGGGCAGCATAGAAACCAGCAAAGCTGACCGCAATGGACTGGCCGAAATGATGGTAGGCAAGGTGGTTACGAGACCTCAGTTGGCGGCCATGGATACCGGGGTACCGGTATTGAACATCAAAGCGCTAAACGCGCGCAGCGCCGATGATCTGCCACTGCTGGTTGATATCGACCTGACCATTCACGCCCACGAAATCATAGGTATAGCCGGTGTCGCCGGAAACGGGCAAGTGGCGTTGTCCGATGTTTTATCCGGTTTGAATCAGAATTATTCCGGCACCCTCGAATTGCACGACAGAACACTTGCGGGTTCCGGCCCAGCGGAATTTGTTTCACGCGGAATCGGGCGCATCCCTGAGGATCGCCACGCCCGTGGGATGATCGGTGATATGAACATCTGGGAAAACCTGATCAGTGAGGATTTGAGGTCATCGGAGATTTCAAAATGGAAGATGATTATCAATAAAAACGCCGCGATTGAGCGAGCCGAAGGTCTGGTGGAGCGCTTCGATGTGCGCTGTGAAGGTACCTCAGTACCAATCAAGCTATTATCAGGCGGCAATATACAGAAGCTCATTTTAGCCAGGGCGCTGTCACCCGACCCTGGGTTCATATTGGCCAACCAGCCGGTAAGAGGGCTCGACGAAGGCGCAATTGCCTACGTGCACACACAGTTGTTCGAGGCACGAAAACGCGGTGCTGCGATATTATTAATATCGGAGGATCTCGACGAACTCCTCTCCCTGTGTGACCGAATCGCGGTTATTTATCAGGGAAGTTTGAGCGAGGCTCTACCCGTATCCGCACGAACTGTCACCGAATTAGGATTAATGATGGCTGGGCAAGCTATAGATACATCTTCTGATGGTGGCTCTTTATTGAACGCAGGTGGCGAAATCCATGCAAATTGAAGTCCGGCAACACACTTCGTTGCTGCGAGCTGGCCTGGCGCCAGTAACGGCCGTTTTTGCCACACTAGTCCTTTGCTCGGCATTGATCCTATGGGCCGGGGTTCCGGTTCTCGATGCCTACGGGCTGCTCTTCAAAGGGGCATTTGGATCAGCATTTGCATTGAAGGAAACTGTTACGCGCTCGGTGCCACTCATATTTACCGGGCTCGCAGTCGCGGTCGCTTTCCGCTCGAAATTTTACAATATCGGTGCTGAAGGTCAGCTTTATGCTGGCGCTTTGGCTGCCGTTTATTTTGGCACTGGAATGATCAATTTACCGACTTTCCTGATGGTGCCATTCCTCTTGATGGTCGGTGCGCTGGCAGGCGGTATGCTGTTGCTAGTTCCAGTATTGCTCAAAACCCGGTTGAATGTTGATGAAGTAGTCACAACGCTACTGCTCAATTTCGTGGTACTTTTAGTGGTTAGCTTCCTGATCGAAGGTCCCTGGCGCGATCCACAGGCGCTCGGCTGGCCGCAAACGGCTTCGATTATTGACGAGGGCGTCCTTCCTGCATTGCTCGCTAAGGGCAGGCTCCACGCTGGCCTGATTGTAGCCTTGTTGGCGGCAGTACTGATCTGGGCCGTGATGCGCTTCACGGTACTGGGTTATGAAATAAAAGCCGTCGGTTTCAATGCGAAAGGGGCTGAATTTTCCGGTATTAACATCAATAGAACAGTGGTATACACGGCACTGATTTCGGGTGGCCTGGCGGGTCTGGCCGGGGTCAGCGAAGTCGCTGGTCTAAAGGGGTATCTCACCCTGGATTTATCCCCCGGTTTTGGCTATACCGGCGTTGCAGTTGCGATGTTGGCACAGTTGCATCCCCTGGCGGTTGTGCCTGCGGCGTTATTTCTTTCGGCTATCTATGTCGGAGCCGACTCCATGAGTCGGGCAGTGAATATCCCGACCTATATTGCCGACGTTCTGGTCGGTGTGTCGGTGCTCGCAATTCTCGTCAGTGTTATGTTGACTCGATACAGAATCAAGTGGCGTTAATATGGGTGACCTGCTAGATATCCTTATAAGCGCGGGATTTTGGGCCGCCACCGTTCGGATTGTCAGTCCGTTGATATTCGGAACACTGGGTGAACTCATTTGTGAACGTGCCGGCGTCCTCAATCTGGGAATCGAGGGTATTATGACAGTGGGTGCAATGTCCGGCTGGATGTGGGTCTATCAGGGTGGAGATTTATGGGGAGGCGTTCTGTTTGCCGCCAGCATGGGTGCGCTATTTGGGCTGTTGCATGCCTCTTTCACGGTTTATCTGGGTCTGTCGCAACATGTAACCGGGATCGGTATCACCCTTTTTGCCTCATCGCTGAGTTATTTTGTCTATCGCATGTTGCTACCATCGGCGACTACACCACCCAAGATCGAGCCATTTCAGAATATGCCGATACCGGTATTCTCGGATATACCGATTATCGGTGATGCGCTGTTCAATCAATCGCCGCTCACCTACCTCGCGCTACTGAGTGTGCCGGTGGTATGGTACGTGTTACACAAAACACCGATTGGCCTGGCCGTGCGTATGGCGGGGGAAAACCCGGTGGCGGTTGAAGCCCAGGGAATTGACGTTCTCGCTGTACGAACCGGTGCTGTCGTGGTGGGCAGTGCATTGATGGCGGTCGGGGGCGCCTTTATTACGATGTCGTGGTTTGATGCCTTTTATTTCGGCATGATCAATGGCCGTGGCTGGATCTCCGTTGCCCTGGTGATATTCGCCTCGTGGAAACCGGGCAAGGCACTATTGGGTGCGGTACTGTTCGCTGGGCTCGAAGCCATGCAAGTGCGGGCACAACTATCCGCTGGTGCGTTGATCCCCTACCAGTTTTTTCTCATGTTGCCCTATGTTATGTCGATCCTGGCGATGATTGTAATGGCGCGCCGGGCCCAATATCCCCAGGCACTTCTAGTGCCGTTCAGACGTGGTGAGAGAGTCTAAATATATGCTTAACGATAACGACAGGAAATTCTTGCGCATTGCCTACGAAGAAGCGCTGGCTGGTTTCGAAGAAGGCGGATGTCCCATTGGCAGCGTGCTAGCCAGGGGCGAGCACCTCATCGCACAGGGACGCAATCAAAGGGTTCAGAAAGGTGACCCTGTCGCGCATGGTGAAATGGACTGTCTTCGCAAGGCAGGGCGCCAGAAAAGCTATCGCGGTATGACGCTTTATACGTCGCTATCTCCCTGCATGATGTGTTCCGGGACTATCGTTCAATTTGGTATTCAACGTATTGTTGTCGGCGAGAATAAAAATTTTGGCGGCAACGAAAATTTTCTTCGCGAACATGGTGTGGAAGTACTAGTGGTCCAGGACACCGATTGTATAGACTTGATGAAACGTTTTATCACCGAGAGACCGGAATTGTGGGCGGAAGATATTGCCGAAGAATAGGGCTTGT
>CAZJEJ010000080.1:8590-10587 GCA_964544945.1 uncultured Gammaproteobacteria bacterium
GCCATCGTTCAATACGGTTATCTGCGTACCAAAATCAGCAAAGTGCTGGGTCGAGGCCCAAATCATATAGAGCAAGTAACGAGGGTTTACCGGTCGCATCAGTTTCCGATCAATCCAGCTTTGAATTCGGGCTTCGCGAGAGGCGCACCACTCACGCAAGTGCGTTTCCAGGTAATCCCGAATCATCGGGGCGCCGTGGATTATTTCGTTAGCCCATACTTTGGATCCATTCGGCCGATTGCGCGATAACTCCATCTTGGCGCTGATATACGCAGTCAACGACTTACGGGGATCATCGTGGTCTTCAAATTGATCGGCCGCCTTTAACCATACGGTAAATACGTTGTCGATCACTCGCTGATACAGTTTAGCTTTAGAAGAAAAATAGTAATGGATATTGGCTTTTGGCAGACCCGCGCGTTTACCAATCTCGGTCATGGTCGCCCCCTGGAAACCACGGTTGGCAAATACCTCTTCGGCAGCACGAAGAATCAATTCCTCACCTCGCCTGCGGCGCTCTACATTGGTGGTGGAAACCATATTCCGTGATTGTTTTTGTGTAATCTGAGAACCCTCATCTCATGCGTATAAAGATGGCGTAATTTTAGCAGATAATGATGTGAAGTTACGCTGGATCTCGATACCACACCAATTAATTACCGGTACGACTTCAGGGCTTTTCAGGCCTGGCGCATTGATTTATCGTAGAATCCCTGGTCCTAGCCGGCCTATAAAGGCGCTAAATAAATCGGTCGGGGTAGTACTAGTCGGAAGTGATAAAATCTGCTCGCACAACTCCCGCGATGCGAATTCGGTCAAGCCACCGTATTGCATCAAGTTAGAAGCTTTGGCGCGCATTTCATCTGCGTCAAGCGCGAGTTCGGGATCTCCCTTGCAATCCTTGCGTTCGACCGAGAGAATATTTCCCTCGCTGGTTGTCACTCGCACTCGGCTACCCCAGGACGACGGGTAATTGGAAACGAATGGGTCGACTACCTGGACGTTAGTGACATGGCGTAATTCGCGTGTCTGATTGCGTGCCTGCGCGGTGAAGGAATCGAGCTTAACCGCACCGTCCTGCAAGGCAATAGCAACGCAGTGGTAAAGTGAAAACCTGGCCTGATATTCGTTTTCTGGCTCCGGTTTGTCGCACACATCGAGTGCGGCCTGATAGGTATCGATATCGATTTTATAAATTCTGGCGCCATTTAACCGACCGTGTAGCTCAAGTGCGCAGTCGATAGCCGGATGCGTGTGACGGCAGGATGGCCAGGGCTTGATCGAGGTAAGTGGTAATTGCCATGGGCCATCCGGTTTAGCCAGTATTGCCTCTGGAATTGGGTCGATACACATTGCGGCAAACATACCTTTGTCACCTTCGAGAATTTGTGGTGACCCGGTAAATCCGTGCCTGGCCAACTCGGCGGCAAGTAGCCCGGATTCACAGGCGCGTCCAGCGTGCAGGTGTTTACTCATCGCGCCGGTTTCCATAAATTGCCAGAAGCCAGACGACTGCGTACCGGCGTTTCCAAGCGCGTGGACGGTTTGTTCCAGATCGAGATCGAGTAGCGTGGCGGCTGCCATGGCAGAACCATAAGGTCCGCAGGTGGCGGTGTTATGCCACACCTTGTAATGCGTCGGCCCCACCGCTGCACCGATTCGACACATTGCCTCGAAGCCGTGCAGGATCGCACTCAGGACTTTTTGCGCGCTGGCTCCGGTTTTTTCGCCGAGCATCAGGGTGGCAGGTACTACAACACAACCGGGGTGGGTTACCGAGGCGCGGTGCAAGTCGTCGGTTTCGGTAATATGCGTAAGCGCACCCATCAGAAACGCCAGACGTTTATCATCCAGATCAGTACTTTTCGCCCAGGCGAGCAGTTTTTTTCCGACCGGGGTGGCGCTACCCGCACAGGCGCTGGCTATCGCATCGAGGGTAAACATCGCCGCGGCCGTAAGGTCGCTATGACCTATCGGTTTACGACGAATTAATTCGA
>CAZJEJ010000081.1:0-10536 GCA_964544945.1 uncultured Gammaproteobacteria bacterium
AGCGCGCTTGAAGATCACTTCGGTGAGAATGCGGAATTAGATGAAGAAACAAGGCTATATATATTAAGTTATGCCAGGGCCAACTCGGCTGATAAGTCTCGTTACAAACGCTCCAGAAAAGTGATGGCTTCTCTTGAGGAAGGTGCTGCGCCATTACGAATCACAGAAGTGCTTTATATCAAGGAGAAGCACGAGGAAATTCCAGAAAATTTGATCACGAGTACTGAGGTTAAATCGCTGAGTTATTGCGACAGGTGCCATCAAAAGACCAGCGATGGAAACTATGATAATGACACCGTATACATCGCCGGGTATGGTTATCCAGATTACTGAATTACCGACGCAATCTTATCCGTTCTTCGTCATTAAAATCGAACCAGGCTTATACTGCTGGCTCTATTAGAAATACGCGGCTATCGCTTTCGCTATTCACCGGTCCAGGCCAACTCCTCTGAAGCGTGAGTGGACCGTGAAGAAGGCGCCAATATCGAGGAAGGGCCTCGGCGGAATCCATGCCCCCGGTGGAGAAGCGAGACAATCGCTAATCGTCTGGGAAGTCTCTGCGCTGGCATAATCTGCGATGGCAGTACCAAAGGCAGTTCCTCGGCTGACGCCGGAACCATTGTAGCCGCCTGCAAGATAGATATTATCGCGCTGCCGACCAAAAAAATTTGTATTGTTGCGAGTCAGCCCTTCCACACCAGACCAGGAAAACTCGAATGGTACCTGTGCTAATTGCGGGAACCGTTTGTCGAATGCTGCCCGGTGAATAGCCTGGCGATCGGCCAATTTTCTATCCGAGAGTAAGTTTGAGCTATGATATTCCGCCGTATTGCGAATACACAGTCGATGATCCCTCGTCAACCGCACGGTCGCTCCGCCACTATGGAGTGAAATAACACCCCATTCCGTATCACTGCCGAGACTGACTAGTTCCTGTTTGTCCAAAACCCGCGTAAAACTACCCGATAGCGTACTTCCAATTATATAAGGGCGCAGGAAGCCGAGCGTGGATGCCTCATAATTCATTGATAAAATGAGGTTATCTGTCTTTATCTCCCCGGTTGCAAGTTGAAGGGTCAACGGCTTTCCATCCACAATCTTAAGAGCCGGGCTTTGTTCATAGAGCTTGACGTTAGCGGGTAAGGTATCGGCCAGTCCGCGTACCAGGGCGGCCGGTTGTAACAGGGCCCCATCATTAACGTGGACGCCCACCTGATAATGATTGGTGCCCAGTCGGTCATATATAGCTGTTTTATCAAGTGGCGTGTGCTCGATCTCCAGGGTTTCGAGGTAGCGCAGGAAGTGGTTATATTCCTTGATTGCCAGTCGGTCAGCCGCAGTATGGTAAATACCCTCTTCGCTCCACTGACAGTCAATAGCATTCTCGGAAACTTGCGTACTTAGCAATTCCAGGCCCACCCGGTTGATGCGGTTGACGCGGCGATAATTATCGATCTGCTTTGGAACGACCCCACCTGGAAACTGGCTGGTGGCAACGGCAAAACCTGAATTACGCCCAGAAGCGCCCTGCCCGATTAACCGTGCATCCAACAATAATATTTCCTGCTCGGGATGAAGCTCGCCCAGTCGACGAGCGCAGGCTAATCCTGTGAATCCCGCCCCTACCACTACCCAGGGCACCCGGTGGGTTCCAATTATAGGTTGGCGGGCCTGACGCTCAGGTAATAACTCTGCCCAACCATGGGGATCTGTTAAGAATTCTTTGTTAGCGGGTGTCATGGATAAAGCTCGTACCATTAAGATTAAATATAGGATCGATCGTAGCAAAGGATACTGAAGGAAGATCCGCGCTGGATATTATCATAGCGATATCCCCTGTTAACAGTATTAGCCCCGATATGTGCCTGGCGATCGGGTATTGGGCTTAAAAAGTAAAAGGCTAAGCACCAAACCGCTGTATCATGGTCACAGATTTTCTGCGGCATTTACTACTATATAGGCGTAAAGTAAACGCAATGGACGAAAATAGTGACAATCTGGTAATCACACGAATCGCCACCGCTTCGCTGGAGAACCTGACCGGTCCGGCGCGCGGTACTGCAACCTGGCTGACCGGAGTCGCTGTAGATGTTTCGCTAGGCAAAGGTAACATCATTCACGTTGCAGAATTCGATAGCGAACTACCACAGGATGATATCGTGGCGCGCCTGCATCGCTCCGAGAACAGTTATGAAATTGAGGCTCGTAACGACTACCCACTCTGGATAAACGGCGAGCACGTCACCTCTAAACAACTTGAACCACGTGACTTGATTGAATTCGGCGATGCCGGTCCTCTCTGTCGATACCAGCTTTACCAGCAGGGGAGCCGGGTTCGAAAGTCCATTGGCGATATGTTCAGCGATTGTATTGACTACACTCGCGTTAGTCGCAAGCCCAGGGCTGCACGCCTGAGCGGTGCATTTCGCGATATTTTTCGGGACTTCGCATTCGAAACCACGCTATTGTTTCGTCTGAGTGTTATTGCAGCGATCCTTGCCCTTTTCGTAACCGTTTTCTACCAGAACCGTGCCAACGTTCTACTGCAGCAGCAAGCGAAAAGCAGCGCGTCGCAATTGGAAAGTTTCGCCCGCACGCTTACCAGGACGAACCTGGAGGCGTTACGCCTGTCCGATCTCAATCGCTTGCGACAGGAACTCGACCACTCGCTAACCAACGCGACCGAAAGACTAGACCTGCTGGAGAAGCGTTCCGCGGCGAGTACACGGGTTATCGCCGAAGCCACTCGCTCGGTTGTATTCCTCCAGGGAGCCTACGGTTTCAGGGACACGGCCTCAGAGCGCATGCTACGTTACAGAGTTAATGATGAAGGACAACCACTCCTTTCCTATCGAGGCGAGCCTTTACTAACCCTGGAAGGTGACGGAGAGATTGCCGAGCGGCAATTTACCGGAACTGCTTTTGTGGTGAGTTCCAGCGGCGCACTGTTAACGAATCGACACGTTGCCAAACCGTGGGAGGATGACACCAGCCTTGAATCGCTGATCGAGCAGGGCATGGAACCGGTGTTGCTTAAGTTTATAGCTTACTTACCTGATATTGACACATCCTTCCCCGTTCGGTTGCTCAAAGCCAGCGAAGAATCTGATCTTGCCATCCTGGTGTTTAATAAAGTCGTCAATAATTTGCCTTACCTTAAGCTCAGCGATAAACCACTCAAACCGGGCGACGAGGTTATTGTGATGGGTTATCCGACCGGTTTGAGGTCAATGCTGGCGCAGACAGGCGACACTTTTTTAGCTGAACTTCAAAACGATGAAAATTTGGGTTTTTGGGACGTTGCCGAACGCTTGTCGAAGTCAAAATTTATCCGCCCACTCGCCAGTCGCGGCATAGTCGGGCAACTCACGGCAACTACCGTGGTTTACGATGCAGATACTACTCACGGTGGTAGTGGTGGTCCGGTTCTCGATGTCAACGGTGACGTTGTGGCTATCAACACGGCCATCATACCTGAGTACGGTGGTTCCAATTTTGGTGTACCCGTAGAGTACGCGAGGCGTTTGCTGGCGGAGGCCGATATACCCTAAAAATTCATATTGAACAATACACCGGCCTGTTATTGAATTTCTACTTAGAACCTGTATCGGGGTATCGTATTACTACTACCGAGCCTAGACTCGACCCCGCTTCTACCCCAGGGTTAAACCTGTATCCCGCTCATCATACCTTCGTAGATGGCTTCTTCGGCAGTTCTTGGGCTCAAACAGTCCCCTACCAGGTGATATTCGATCTGCAAATTTTTCAATGTTTCTTCGAGTTCGGTGTTCGACGAATGGCCTAACGCGAGTACCAGGGTATCAACTTCATTGCAAACAATCGCTTCATTGCTAAGCGTGTGCTGCAGATAAACTGTATCACTATCGATGCCAAACAACCGTGAATAGGGAATTGTTTCTATTCCGAGTTTATGCAAAGTACCCGCCCACTGATCTCGTGCATAGGACTGGATTTCCTGTCCTGCACAGATTCCATTCACCGCGAGCCGAACATGCGAACCTTGCCTCGCCAATAGCTCCGCAACGCCCATACCGACCCAATCTGCACGCCAGTCCGCTACGACGACATTGGTACCAGCTTTGACCTTGCCACTCAGGATCTCCCATGCATCAAATACCTCGGCTTCATCTTCTCCGGGTAATTCAGGCCGATAGGGCCTGGCACCAGTTGCAGCAATAATCACATCGACTTTATTCGCATCAATCCAATCCCGGTCGACACGGGTATTCAGGCGTATTTCAACACCGGCCTTGCGTGCTTCGTGTTCGAGATTGGTAGTCAATCCTCCAAATTCCGCTCTACCGGGTAATAATTGCGCCAGATTAACCTGCCCACCCAGCCGGTTTTCTGCCTCGCAGAGAATAACCTCGTGGCCTCTTTGAGCGGCGGTTAATGCAGCCTTTAAACCAGCCGGGCCGCCACCCGCAACCGCAACACGTTTAGGGTTGGATGCATGAGAAATATTACCGAGTGTTTGTTCTCGACCGGTGGTTGGAAATTGAATACAGGAAATAGATGTGCCGAAATGATAATGACCGATACAGGCCTGATTACAACCGATGCAGGCACGGATATCGTCAAGCTCCCCGTTGATTATCTTTTTGGGCATATCGGGATCGGCTATCAATGCGCGGGTCATTCCACACATGTCAGCCTGCCCACTGGCCAGTACCTGCTCGGCAATTTGGGGCTGATTAATGCGCCCGGCGACAAAAACCGGTTTGTTGGTAACCTGCTTAATCGTATTCGCGAGCGGTGCGGTATAACCGTGCTCGACCATCATCGGCGGTACCACGTGAACCGAGCCGCCAAGCCCGGCCATCGATCCTGCAACCACATTGAAATAATCAAGCGCTACCAGTTCATCGAGACATTTACAAATTTCGCTGGATTCACCGGAGTCCATGCCATCGTGTTCCAGTTCATCAACCGAAATACGGATGCCCAGAACCATCGACTCTCCAATTTCGTTTCTCACGGCTGCAATAATTTGGGTGAGAAATCGCAGTCGGTTGTCCAAACTGCCACCATAGTCGTCTGACCTTAAGTTGACCCTCGGGTTGAGGAACTGTGCGGGCAGCAATCCGTGGCTGGCAGGTATCTCGATACCATCGAGTCCCGCTTTCGCCATACGGCCCGCCGCTTCCCCATAGGCCTGAACAACCTCGGCAATCATCTCAACACTCATCGCTCTCGGCATATTGTGAAAGCGCTCGTCCGGACTGGCAAAGGATGAATAAGGAACATCAAGCATGCCGCCACGCCTGCGATCATTGGCACGACCCGAGTGACTGACCTGCCCAAAGAGTCGACAACCATGTTGCTGCACTGCGCCTGCCAGGTCGCTATAGGGCTGGATACATGCGTCACTGCTGGCGTCTACAGCAGGAGAATCCGATAACGCTGAATCATGCACACGCGCTGCTTCGGCGATAATAAGCCCGGCACCACCTCGTGCTCTTGCCTCGTGATAAGCAATCATTTGGCTAGTCGGAAGGCCATTTTCAGTCATACGAGTCATATGACCCGTAGAAAAAATACGATTGCGAAACTCGGTATCTCGTATTCGCAGCGAAGACATCAAATGTTCAATCATTAATTATTCCACCTATTCGTGAGATGGCGATATTGATCCGGTCTTTGAAAAAACACAAGTCACGATAAAATGTGATGTTAACAATCCTGACTCCCGGCTTTAAGTTTATTAAAAACTCCCCACATAAGAGTTTAATTCGACTGATTATTTCACCGTGTTGGATTAAAATACAGGGGTATCCATCTTCGCTGATTTATCCAGTCACTTTAGTCATGCGATAAATATATTGGAGATAAATTGCTTCAAAACCAACATAGCGTCACCAGAAAACCACGACTTTTTTTACGTATCTTTCTGGTTGTATTACTCGGCCTGGGGATGACCGGCGCACTGGCTTATAAAAAATTCCTACAATTTCAGGAGATGGGGGCGCAAAATAGCGCGATTCCGCCACCGATTAGCGTTGTCGTGGCCAGGGCAGAACCGGCACAATGGAACAAACGTATCAAGGCGATTGGCACGCTAAAGGCTTACCATGGCGTCGATATCGCGAGTGAAGTATCGGGAGTCGTAAAATCGATCAATTTTGAATCGGGGCAGAAAATTGAAACAGGAACCCTGTTGGTTGAACTTGATAATCGGTCTGAACTGGCAAGGCTGGCATCGGCAAAGGCGAGATTTGAAGCCGATAACAGCCAGAATGAACGCCTGCTGAAACTCAAGGACAAGGACTTCGTTACCAATAATGACCTCGACACTCAGGCATCACTGGTAGATATCGCGCGTTCTGAGATTGGCATCGCAGCGGCCGCGCTTGCGAAGAAAAGCATCAGCGCGCCATTTTCTGGAAAACTTGGCATTCGCCAGGTCGATATCGGCGAATATATCTCTCCGGGTACACCGATTGTTACCATACAAGCGATTGACAGGCTGTTCCTCGATTTCACCTTGCCCGAAAGCAATTTCAAGGATCTCGAAGTGGGACAGTCGATTGATTTCAGGGTTCGATCCTATCCTGATCTTCAATTTAACGCCCAGGTCAAAGCCTGGAATCCGGTACTTGACGAAAACACCCGTAATGTCGCCATCAGGGCCGAGGTCGACAATAATCAGGGTAAACTGGCGCCCGGGATGTTCGCTGAGATGGAAGTGACCGGTAACCGAAAGGTCCCGGTATTGACCCTTCCCGAGACCTCAATATTTTATAATATCTATGGTGAAGCCGTTTACGCGCTGGAAAAAACGGAGGACTCCGATACTGATTCGGACCCGGCTTATATTCTGGCAGCCTATCAGGTGAAGGTTGCTTATCGAATTGGGGGCATGGTTGGGATTATCGAGGGAATCAAGGCCGGTGATTTAATTGTGACCGCCGGGCAACTCAAACTTTACCCCAGCCTCAGGGTGATGATCGTCGACGACGTTCCTGACTACAGCCGATCGACCAAAACAACCCAGTAGCACCGACCATGCTCACCGATTTCTTTATAAAAAGGCCCGTGCTGGCGCTGGTCATCAGCGTGATGATAGTACTCCTGGGGATTCAGGCCTTTTTCGACACCCAGGTCCGGCAATACCCTGAGCTGGAAACATCGGTGATCACCATCACCACGGCCTACCCAGGCGCCAGCGCCGAACTGATACAGGGCTTTATCAGTACACCCATTCAACAGGTCGTATCGAGCACTTCTGGCGTAGACTTTGTTCGTTCTAGTAGTGCGAATAGCGTATCGTCTGTTTCAGTCCATATGAAACTCGGGGTCGATGCAGACAATGCACTGACCGAGGTGAGTACCAAGGTTGCGTCGATAAGAGGTGAATTACCACTTGAATCCGAGGACCCCGTAATCGCAAAATTCGCTGCCGAGAATTTTGCTCTGGCCTATTACGGCTTTTATAGCGAATCCCTGTCCGACATCGAAGTTACCGATTACCTGCTTCGTACCATACAACCTGCCCTTTCGACGGTGAAGGGTGTCGCGCAGGCGCAGATACTCGGTGGCAAGACCTACTCCATGCGTATCTGGATGGACCCGATTCGCATGGCCGCACTGAAAATGTCAGCAGCAGATATAGTCAGGGCTATTGGAGCTGATAATTACCAGTCAGCCGCCGGTCAGACCCGAGGCAAGCTGGTAGAAACGAATGTCAATGCGGTTACCGATACCAGCGACCCCGAAGTATTCAAGCGATTTATCATTCGAGAGGAAGGCGCTAATACGGTACGACTGGGTGATGTCGCAGAAGTAGAACTCGGTGCTGAAAACTACGACAGCCTGATCATGTTCGACGGTGTCCCTTCAATCTATATCGGCATAATGGGCACCACCGATGGTAACCCACTGACCACGATCAAGCTCGTTACTGCCGAACTGGAAAAACTGAAGAGGTCATTTCCACCCGGTCTCAATACAGCCATCGCCTACGACTCAACCGAGTTTATCCAGGCGTCGATCAACGAAGTGATCGTTACCCTCCTGCAGGCGTCGGTAATCGTAATATTGGTTATATTCCTGTTTCTGGGGTCGTTCCGTTCCACCCTGGTGCCACTGGTGACGATTCCCCTGTCGATCATCGGCGTATTGTTTTACATGCAGTTGATGTCCTTCTCGATCAACCTGCTAACCCTGCTGGCCATGGTGATGGCTATCGGTATGCTGGTCGACGATGCCATTTTGGTGGTTGAGAATATCTATCGTCACATCGGTGAGGGGCTGCGCCCAATTCAGGCAGCACTGGTGGGTGCCCGCGAAATCGCCAAACCGGTAATCGCCACCACCATCGTGCTGGTCGTGGTCTATGCCCCCATCGGACTGTTGGGTGGCTTAACCGGGGTATTATTCAAAGAGTTTGCATTTACCCTGGTCGGCACAATTATTATCTCTACCATCATCGCCCTCACGCTGTCGCCCATGATGTGTTCGCGAATTCTGAAACCCACGATTGCGAATAACGCCTACGCACGCTTCATCACCACTGTATTCGAACGCTGGCAGAGCCGCTATGAGTCCTTTCTGGCAGAATCCCTGCGCACTCGTTCGGTGACGGTCGTTTTTGTCGTGATTATCCTGGCGATGCAGGTGGCAATGTTTCAGTTTATCCAGAACGAACTTGCGCCCGAGGAAGACCAGGGCGTCATTTTTACTTATTCGAAGGCTCCAGACTACGCGAACCTCGATTATTTAAATAAATATACGGGGCCCTATATCGATATCTATCGTAATTTCGAAGATGAATACCAATCTTCATTCATGGCCAACGGCTTCGCTGGCCCGACCGTTTCGTTTGCGGGTATGATGCTAAAACCCTGGGAAGAACGAAACCTCACCTCTCAGGAAATGATCCCGGTGATCCAGAAACAGCTCGACCAGCAACCGGGGCTGGAGAGCTTTGCGTTTAATCCCCCGTCATTACCTGGCGCAAGCGGCAACACCCCGGTGGAATTCATTATAAAAACTCAGCAAAACTACGACCAACTCTACGGTGTTGTGCAACAGGTTCTTAATAAAGCCCGGGAGTCTGGTCAGTTTTTCTTTATCAAGAGCGATTTCAATTTCAGCAAACCCGAAATCCGCATAACCATCAATCGCGAGCGGGCGAATTCGATGGGTATTTCAATGCGCGAAATTGGCCAAACGCTCGGTGCCATCCTGGCCGAAGGTTATGTTAGTCGCTTTAACCTCGCGGGTCGCAGCTATAAAATCATTCCGCAGGCACGCCGCGAAGGGCGACAAAACGCCGATATCATAAGTCAATACTACGTTTACTCGGATCAGGGCGCGCAAATCAGCCTTTCCACGCTGGTCGATATCGAGTACACCTCGGTTCCGACCGAACTGGTGCAATTTCAGCAACAGAATTCGGCCAAAATAGATGCCGTACCCGGGGTACCGCTCGGACAGGCATTGCAGACCTTGCGTGATATTACCGAACAGGTGGCTCCGACCGGCTATACCTTCGATTATCAGGGCCAGTCTCGCCAACTGGTACAGGAAGGCTCGGTGCTCGCATTGACCTTTGTGTTTGCTCTCGTAGTCGTATTCCTGGTTCTGGCTGCCCAGTATGAAAGCTTTCGTGATCCATTTATCATACTTACCACGGTACCACTAGCCATGTTTGGCGCACTGGTACCGATGTTTTTATGGCAGGTATCACTGAATATCTATAGTCAGGTCGGGCTTATTACACTGATTGGATTGATCAGTAAACACGGTATTTTGATCGTCGAATTTGCCAACGAATTCCAGTTAAAGGAAAATCTACCTCCTGCTGCAGCTGTAATCAAGGCATCCTCGGTTCGCCTGCGCCCGATACTGATGACCTCTTTTTCCACCATCATCGGTATCATGCCTCTGGTAATCGCCAGTGGTGCAGGCGCCGCAAGCCGACAGGCGATCGGTATTACCATCGTTTCAGGTTTCGCTATCGGAACCCTGTTTACCCTGTTCGTGTTACCGGTAATGTATACCTTTTTTGCCAGGGATCGCTATTTGGAAGGTGATGATTTTGAACCCGAAATAGCCGAGCTTGCCGGTTCTAAGGCGAGAGTAGTTTAGTCAGGCTCGCGGGTAGCCAGTGGGAGTTTTATGAAAAACAATCCATTTTGTGATCTGTTGCCACTTGTTTTAATCGATATTTTACGACGCTAAAGGTCTGGATTTGCACACTGTATTCATATTCGGGACGATGAAAGAAGGCTATCCTAATTTCAAAACAAACAAAGGTGTGAGAATTGCCGGTGACTATAAAACCAGGCAGAAATTCCCACTCTATCTTGTAGGTGCGCGACATTCACCCTGGTTAATCGATTCTCCCGGTAAAGGCAATCGAGTTCATGGCCAGCTATTCAAGGTCAATTCGCAAGCCCTGGAGGAAATGGACAAGCTTGAACGGATTGGAAAGGTAGACGGCTATCGCCGGGTAAGCATTGAAGTCGAGAATGCTGTCGATTCGGTCGTCTCAGAAGCTTTTGTTTA
>CAZJEJ010000082.1:0-5895 GCA_964544945.1 uncultured Gammaproteobacteria bacterium
AAAAAATAGAAAAACCCGGCGCCTGCACGCAGTTCCCTGACTAGCGGCAGGTGTGCAGACAGGTGGTCGCAGCTGTGAAATTCCCATAGTACGATATAACCGTCGGTAGATACGAAACAGGCCCTGGCCGGATTATGCGAAGTCCAGAGCTGCATGTTGGTGGAATCGGTCGCGTAGCGGATATTGAGCGGATCGAACAACAGGATGCCACCGTAATCGCGATTGCGCATTTCATTACAGAGTCGTTGCAAGCGGAATTCTCGCATCGTATCGAGGTGTGGAATTTCGAGACCGAGCGCATCCCACTCCCTAAATGCGAGTGCAGTGGGGCCAATTTCCACCCGGTCATTATCATCTGGCGTGCCATCAGGCTTGAGTGCTGTAGCACGCCGACGCGAGGGGTCGATCTTACGGTTTGAACTGCTGATCGAGAAAGGTGAAGGCGACAATGATTAACCCCTGGATCTTGCTGTCAAGGTGGTCAAGCATACGGTATCGAAAATTAATATATAAGTCTTTTTGTACAGATTTTGGTCAACAGGTGGTGGGTATTCAATTGGGGTTGAAAATTACCGTATCCCCTAACCCTAACCCTCTCCCGGAGGGAGAGGGTTAGGGTTACCTATTCACTTTGAAATTCGTGGCAGGCATGTTCGATTGCGTGCGCGAACGAGCGCGCCAGGCTGCGCGCGACGAACAGGTCATAGGTCGGGGTATCGTCAACCTGAATCACCATTGCCGACATGTGAGCCACCGATGCAGAAGCACATTCGCCGGGTTTAAATGCACAGGGGTGCAAATCGATCGCCGTATTTTTTGCCATCACTTCACGGGCCCGTAAGCCGCTCAGGCGTAATCCGCATCGACCATGACTTTGATCGACAACCGCGGCGAGATCGCCGATAGCTAGCCGTAGCGTTTCCAGCAATTCACCAGGTTTGCGACCCGACTCTTCATCGTTGGCTATTACCATCCAGCTGTTCGGGCTATTCCAGGCGACCTGGGTGTGTTCATTGGAGCCGCAAATACCCGGTCTCACCGAACATTCGATACCCAGTGCTTTGCTAATCGCTACGGCAGCCTCTACATGATGGCCTGCGTAGGCCAGCACCTGGATTGCACTCAGGCATTTTCGCTCGTGCAAACAAATATTTTTATAGCTAATGATAGCGTCACGGTCAATCGGTAACAGCGGTGAAATTCGAACTGGGAGTTCTTTAACTGGAGTATCAGGCACGGACAAGTTCTCCCTCTGGGTCGACGAATACAGGATGACAGACTTCGACCCGAAGCTTTTCATCGTAGAGTGGAAATACCGCGTCGATTTGCTCGCCATGTCTCGACGCACCGTCCTTCAACAGTCCGAGAGCGATACCGCAACCTAATGTCGGGCTATAAGTAGTCGCCGAAACATGCCCCTGGGACTGGTTGACGCTCTCCAGCTTCACTTTGTCGTCGACCAGGTGGGCGCCGATACGAAGATCTCGACCTGGCTCCAGAGACTTAAGCCCCACCACCTGTAATCGACCCTCGGCCAGCATCGCGGGACGTTCTGAATTATGTTTACCTATGAAATGCTTGCTGCGATTAGCCATTCCTTCGAGTCCAAGATCTTGCGCGGTGGTACGACCATCGAGCTCGGAACCGGCAACGTGTCCCTTTTCGATACGCATCGTGCCAAGCGCCTCGGTGCCGTAGGCGGTTACACCGAGTTCTTTTCCGGCTTCGAGTAAGTCGAGCCAGGCCTGTTGACCGTAGTCGGCCGGTACGTTGACTTCGTATGCGAGTTCGCCCGAAAAACTGATGCGGAACAGGCGCGCCGGCATGTTATTCAGCTTACACTCGCTCACCGCCATATAGGGAAACGCCTCGTTGCCGATGTCGATATCGATTACCTTTTCCAGTAGCTTGCGGCTGTTAGGCCCAGCTATCGCGATACCTGTCCACTGCTCGGTGACGGAACAAAACACGAGGTCTAGATCGGGCCAAACGGTCTGGTGATAATATTCCATATGCGACAGTACCGGGCCCGCATTGGCGGTCGTGGTCGTCATGAAGTAGTGGTTTTCGTCGAGCCGAGAGGTAGTACCATCGTCGTACACCATACCGTCTTCGCGCAGCATGGCGCCGTAGCGCACCTTGCCGACTGGTAATTTGAGCCAGTTATTAATATACAGGCGATTCAAAAACTCGGAAGCATCGGGGCCCTGGATGTCAATCTTACCCAGGGTGGTAACGTCGACCATCGCAACGTTTTTACGCGTGTTACTGGTTTCCCGGGTATAACAATCCTTCATCGTATCGTCGGGCGACTGTGGGTAGTAGCGCGCACGCAGCCATAGCCCCGCTTCGATAAAAACCGCGCCCTGCTTTTCGTTCCAGTCGTGGATCGCGGTACGGCGTATCGGCATAAAATCGTACCCGACCGTATGGCCTGCGAATACGCCCATCGCCACCGGTACATAGGGTGGACGAAAGGTGGTAATGCCAACCTCTGGAATCGGTTCGCCGCGCTGGGCCGCGAGTATCGCCAGCGTATTGACATTACTGGTTTTACCCTGGTCGGTGGCCATGCCCTGGGTGGTGTAGCGTTTTAATAACTCGACCGAATCGTAACCTTCCTGCGCGGCGAGGTTGATATCGCTGGCTTTTACATCGTGTTGTTGATCGACAAATTGCTTGTAAGCCTTGTTGTAAGGGGTGGGTGCTATCCATAGTGCCTCGATACTATAGGCGCCATCGTCGCCCGCTTTGGGCGCTTTCTTATTGCGACCCTTGAACCCAGCCAATTTGGCCGCTTCGCCACCTGCTGTCAGGCCCTGATCGAGACAGTCCTGTAATCTAAAGCTTCCCTTTGCCGCGCCGACCGAAATTTCAGCCTGACACGAACGGCCCGGCACGAAGGTAAAAATCGTTTCGTCGTAAATCGGCTTTGCCCCGGACTGGCTGTGCAAATGTACGTTGGGGTTCCAGCCGCCGGACGATGCGATCAAATCACAGTCAATACGTTGCGGGTCTTCGGTATCGCCCTGGGTTGAGACCAGTAACGCGTGATCGACCCGTTGACCACCGCCCGCGGCACCAACTGTTTTTCCGGTAATCACTTCGATGGAGAGCTCTGCCAGTTCGGCGGCCAGCGGTGCATCCGGGTGAACCCTGGAATCGACCACGGCGGCGATCGTGACGCCGGCCTTGTGTAAATCGATTGCGGTGCGGTAGGCGTCGCTGTTATTGGTGACAACGATGGCACGAGTACCGGGTGTGACGCCGTATTGATTGGCGTAGGTGCGAGCCGCGGAAGCGAGCATAACCCCGGGTTTGTCGTTATTGCCGAATATCAGTGGTCTTTCGGTAGCACCAGCGGCAATCACGACCTGTTTCGGATAAAAGGTCCACATCCGCTGTCGCGGTTTTCCGCCTGCAGGGATCGCTACATGGTCGCTCACCTTCTCGATCGCGGCAATGGTGTTATGGTCGTAGTATCCAAATACCGTGGTGCGGGTGAAAATATGCACGTTCTCCATCTCGGACAGCTTTGCTGCCTGTTCTGCTGCCCAGTCGGTTCCTAACTTGCCGCTTATCGTCAGTTTTTCGCTATTGAGAGAACCTCCGAGGTTTACATGCTCGTCGGCGATAATCACACGGGCGCCCTTCGCAGCGGCAGCCTGCGCCGCCATCAAACCGGCGGGCCCGGCACCCACGACCAGTACATCGCAATGTTCATGGCATTGCTCGTAGTGATCGGGGTCGGCTTCGGTCGGTGCGTTACCCAGGCCAGCCGCGCGACGGATGACGTGTTCGTAGACATTGGTCCAGAAGGAAACCGGCCACATGAAAGTCTTGTAGTAAAAACCCGCCGATAGCAATGGCGAAAACAGGTTGTTGATAGCCATGATGTCAAAGGACAAAGAGGGCCAGCGGTTTTGACTGTTGGCCACCAGTCCTTCGAACAGTTCGACCGTGGTCGCACGGGTATTGGGTTCCTTGCGCGCGCCGGTGCGTAATTCGACCATCGCGTTGGGCTCTTCTGATCCAGCGGTCAGAACACCGCGAGGCCTGTGGTATTTAAAACTGCGGCCAAGTAGCCGTACACCGTTGGCGAGCAAGGCCGAGGCCAGCGTATCACCCTCGTAGCCCTGGTACGACTTGCCATCAAAGGTGAAAGTGATGGGACGGTTGCGATCGATGGATCCGCCGTCGATGGTACGAAACTTTTGAGTCATGGTTGTTTGACCTCGATCTGTTTGCCAGCAGGCAAACGGGATGAGGCCGGTGTTGTACTGTGTACCTCGTGCGTTACGGTGTCGCGAACGACGGTCACCCAGGCGCGACAGCCATTGACGTGTTGCCAGTGCTCCGCGTGCCTTCCAGCCGGGTTATTACGGGTATAAACATAGTCGTACCATTCGCTCTGGGAGCCCTCGTCTGCAGGACGTTGCACCGAAGCGTCACCACCGTAGGAAAACTCGTCTTCGTTGCGAACTCCGCACCAGGGGCATTCAATTCTTAGCATATCGGGTTACTCCTAATGCGCGTTAGGCGTTGCGCCAGCGCCTTTCTCATCGAGCAGGTAGCCTTCGCGGAATCGCTCCAGGGTGAACTCCCTGTTGAGTTCGTGTGCCTTGTCGTGCGCGATGGTGTGAGCAAATACCCATCCCGACCCTGGCGTCGCCTTGAAGCCGCCATAACACCAGCCGCCATTCATATACAAATTATCGATTGAAGTTTTGCTGATGATCGGACTCCCGTCCATCGACATATCCATCACACCACCCCACTGCCGCAGTACTCGCAAACGCGCCAGGCAAGGCATCATGGTGACTCCTCCGGCTACCACATGGTTAAAGGTAGGCAGGTTACCGCGCTGTGCATAAGTGTTGTAGCCGTCAAGGTCACCACCGAATACGAGCCCACCCTTGTCGGACTGGCTGATATAGAAATGTCCTGCGCCGAAGGTACACACGGTATCGACCAGTGGTTTGATCGCTTCGGTCACGTAGGCCTGCAATACGTGGCTTTCGATCGGCAGTTTCATTCCGACCATGTCGAACACGCGGCTCGTGTTTCCGGCGACCGCGACTCCGACCTGACCAGCACCGATAAATCCCCGGGAGGTTTCAACTCCAAGCACTTTATCGCCATCGCGCCTGATACCGGTGACTTCACATTTTTGAATGATATCGACCCCAAGTCGGTCGGCACCGCGAGCGAAACCCCAGGCGACCGCGTCGTGGCGTGCGGTACCGCCGCGAGGTTGGGCAAGTCCGCCAGTGACAGGGAAGCGTGTGTTTTGCGAAAAATCCAGGTGTGGTACCAGTTTCCTGACACCGTCGAGATCGTGCATCACAGCATCCACGCCATTCAAACGCATCGCGTTGCCGCGTCGAGCAAATGCGTCGCGTTGTGCATCGTTATGAAACAGATTCAAAATACCGCGCTGGCTGAACATAATGTTGTAATTCAACTCCTGGCTCAGGCCTTCCCACAGTTTCATCGAATGCTCGTAAAACTGTGAGTTTGCATTGAGCATGTAATTAGACCGCACGATGGTGGTATTGCGACCCGTACTCCCGCCGCCGATATAGCCTTTTTCCAGTACGGCCACGTTGGTAATTCCGTGCAGCCTGGCAAGATAATAAGCAGTCGCCAGCCCATGCCCGCCACCGCCGATGATTATCACGTCGTATTGGCTTTTAGGTTCCGGGTTTCTCCAGGCTCTTGTCCAACCACGATTGCCCGTCAGTGCGTGCTTGACCAGGCTGAGAGCAGAATAGTGCATAAGCGTCGATCTGTATTGGTAGTAATGATGATGAATAGACCAGCGCCAGCGCCTCTTAACTTGCGAAAATTGGCCAGCATGTCAATCTATTCAGGAGGAAGCAGTTTAAACAGAAT